>CAYWOZ010000017.1:0-13796 GCA_964458675.1 uncultured Saprospiraceae bacterium | reverse complement strand
TAGGAGCTTTTTGGGATGAGAATGGGAATACGATTTATGACCCTGAAAATGGAGACTACCCAATCATCGAAATAAGAGGCTGCCCAGTTCCTCAGTTTCCAGATCAAATGAAGTTTTGGATTTATAATGATAATGGAAACGTTCATACGGAATCAGCTGCTGATCCAATTCAAATGGAAATTCAGGTTCAGGCATTCGCTTACTCGACAAATGATGAGTTGAATAATATGACTTTCCAGCGATATAAGCTTATTAATAGAGCTCAGGAAAGAATTGATAGTACATTTTTCGCCCTTTGGGTAGATGCAGATTTAGGATGTTCTGAAGATGATTATATCGGTTGTGATACTTCTCGTAGTTTGATGTATGTATACAATACAGATGCGGTAGATGGTTCTACAGGAGAAAACTGTTCAAATGGTGTGGCTACTTATGGCGATGAGATTCCATATCTGGGAGTAGATTATTTTAGAGGTCCATTAGCGCCTAAGGTTTTCGGACCAAATGGTGAGCTTGTAGATCCAGGTCCGAATGAACCTGCTGATACCCTTGTAGAGCTAGGAATGACATCTTTTATCTATTTCAATAGAGCGAGTCCTACTACGGATGCAGCACAGGTAGATCCAAATACAGCACAAGAGTATTATAACTATTTGACGGGTACTTGGTTAAATGGAGCGCCTATTACTGAAGGCGGATCTGGATTAGGGGGTATGACACCAACTAGCTTTGTATTTCCAGACGAGCCAAATGATCAAGGAGGCTGGTCAATGTGTACAGCAAATCTACCTTTAGAAGATAGAAGAACAATTCAAGCTTCTGGTCCATTTAGACTAGATCCAGGTCAAGTAAATGAACTTATTATTGGTGTGCCTTGGGTACCAAATGTAAGTTACCCTTGTCCAGATATGGGTAGACTACAAAGAGCAGATGATATTGCACAAGGTCTTTTTAATTCTTGCTTTGATTTGATTGATGGCCCTGATGCACCAGATGTGACTTGGGTGGAATTGGATAAGAAATTAATTGCTGTTTTAACAAACGATGCAATTAGTTCTAATAATGCCAATGAAGCGTATTTTGAACTAGATCCTCTTGCTCCAACTCCAATTCCAGAAGAAGAAAGACGTTATTTATTTGAAGGATATATTGTATACCAGTTGGAGGATGCAAGTGTGTCTAGAGATGAGTTGGATGATCCTGAAAGAGCTAGGATAGTATTCCAAAGTGACAATGCTAATGAGGCAGATGATATCTTTAATTTTATAGAGGTTGAAAACCCAAATGACCCACTAAGGTTAATATTTACTCCTGAATTGCAGATTGAAGGCCAAAATCAAGGTGTTCGTTCTTCTTTTGAAGTAGATCAAGATGTGTTTACTGGAACGCCATTACAGAATCATACCACCTATTTCTATACAGCAATAGCCTACGCCTTTAATGAGTATGAGCCATTTGATGTAATTAATGAAACTGGACAACCTACTCCATATTTAGAAGGTAGAAGAAATATCCAAACGTATGCTGTTACACCTCGTCCAATTACGGATAGAGATTTACAAGCACAGTATGGTGATGGAGCCGTGGTGAGAAGATTGGATGGGCAAGGAGCAGGTGGTAATTTCTTGCGCATTTCTGCAGAGGAGAGAGCTACTTTATTAGCTGCACAAGAAGGTCAACTTCCTTCTAATTACGAAGGGATAGTTACCTATGAAGAAAGAGGAGGGCCAGTAGAAGTTTCCGTTATTGATCCTTTGAGAGTAAGAGATGGAGTTTATGTATTGCGTTTAGATCAAGATGCTGCTTTAGCTACTGGAGAAAGTGCTTGGGAATTGTTTGATGCAAATACCAATGAAAGTCTTGGTAGAGCAGATCAAAGTCTAGAAAATCAAAACGAACAGATATTTTCTGATTTAGGAATCTCGGTAACTGTTGAGCAATCGGACGACGCAGGGGGTTTTGGTGAAGCCAATGGTGCTATTGGACAAGAAATCACTTATGCGGACCCTAGACAACAATGGTTGACACCAGTACCAGATAATGCTGCACTTCCTATGGGGCAGCTTTTTGATTTACATTATCAGGCAACTGCAGGTGGAGAAATAAACAGTGCTTTAGATCCAAATCAAGATTATACTAATTTAGGTTCTGGACACTTTGCTCCTTACACCCTTATGGATTGGAGTATGAGGCCTAATTTCTATGCAACACCAGCATGGTTGTTTACACAGTCTAATTTAGTGCAGTCGCTAAATCCATTATCAAACTTAAATAATGTAGATATTGTATTTACAAGTGATAAATCGTTGTGGAGTAGATGTGTTGTGGTGGAAACTGGTAATAGATATTTCACTGATGCTGGATTTGTACTGGACGACGGTAACACCAACTTCGAAGTTTCTGATAGGCCTTCAGTAAGTAGAGAAGATAATGATGGTGATGGAAGAGCCGATGAAGATGGCACTGGAACTGGCTTCGCCTGGTTCCCTGGTTATGCTATTGATGTAGAAACAGGAGTTAGATTGAATATTTTCTTTGGAGAGAATTCTGTCTATGGAGACAACTCTATTGACCCTGGTGCATTAGACGCTGTAAATGGTTCTGATATGATGTTCAATCCAAGTGCTCAAGTTGGAAATCCAGCTGGAGCTTTTGGTAACCCTAGTAACTTAGTATTAGGAGGAATGCATTATATGTATGTAACTAGGGACCCATATGATGAATGTGCTTTCATTGCGGAAAGATTAAATCAATCAACTACTTTCTTTAGAGTAGATGCAGTAAGCTTAATCACATGGGCTGGTATTGGTCTTGCTAACTCGGATGCGCCAATGTTATCTTATGCTGATGGTTTGATTCCAACAGAAACAGTAGTGCAGTTGAGAGCGGATAATCCGTATGCTACTGCACCTGGGATTGATGATAACGCTGAATTCCCAAGTTATGAATTCGAATTTGCAAGTGCCGCTCCAGTTCCTGTTACCACTGAAGCAGAAATCAACAATCAATTGGATATGATAGGTGTAGTACCTAACCCATATCTAGCATTTTCTAGGTATGAGAATATTACGACTTCAAATGTGGTGAAGATTACTAACCTTCCAGCGAAATGTGTTGTAACTATTTATTCTCTTGATGGACAATTTATAAGACAGTACAATAGAGATGAAGTTGAACTTAGAAGCCCAGGAGCAAACCCAGGTGTATCATTTTCTCAAATCAATCCAGCGATTGAGTGGGACTTGCAGAATGCAGCAGGTATTCCGATTTCAAGTGGCGTATACTTGATACATGTTGCTGCTGAAGGACTTGGCGAAAGAGTTATTAAATGGTTCGGTGTGAATAGAGAATTTGATCCTACTGGATTGTAAACAATACTAAAAAACGTGTAGGTGGTTTTTGATCACCTACACTTAAAAAATAAATTATGAAAAAATTATTTCTACTTTTATTTGTTCTAAGTACATCTACCTATATGCTTTTTGCAGGTAATCCTGATCGTCAGGGTGAAGCTGGTGCATATGAGTTACTTATGAACCCATGGGCAAAGAGTGCAGGATTGCATACATTAAACACATCTAGTATTTCAGGTGTGGAAGCGATGCGTCTGAATCCAGCTGGTGTATCTAGAATAACAGGTACCGAGATTGCCTTATCACATACTTTTTATTTAGTAGGTACCGACATTTCTTTGAATGCTGTTGGTCTTGCTCAAAAAATTGGCAAGAGCGGTGCTTTTGGAGTATCCATAATGGCAGTAGACGTTGGAGATTTGCCAATCACTACGGAGGCTCAGCCAGAAGGTACTGGTGCTACATTTTCACCTAGCTTTTTTAACATAGGATTATCTTATGCGCATACTTTTGAAAACAAAGTAACGGTTGGACTTACTGCTAGAGGAATTTCAGAATCAACCTCGGATCTGTCTGCTAATGGTTTTGCTATCGATGCAGGTGTACAATATGTATCTGGAGAAAACGATGAATTTAAATTTGGTATCTCTTTAAGAAATGTAGGGACCGCTATGCGATTTACAGGCCAGGGTCTTGGTGTACAAACAGACCTTGATGGAGTTGGACTTACTTTGAATGGAAGAAGTGAATCTTTCGAATTACCTTCTGTGTTGAATATTGGTCTTTCATACGATTTCCGTTTAGACGAAAAGCATATGCTTACGGCACTTGCAAATTTCACCGCAAACTCATTTTCTAATGATCAGTTAGGAGCGGGTGTGGAATATAGTCTTTTTGAGCGCTTTCAGTTAAGAGCTGCATACAGATATACCGTAGAAGGAAATACAGAAGTAGAAGTGCTTGCACCTGTTTATACAGGTCTTGCAGCTGGTGCTTCTGTTGTTATTCCTTTTAGTAAAGAATCTGATGCTAAAATAGCAATCGACTATGGGTATAGAGCTTCAAACCCTTGGGATGGATCTCATAATTTATCTTTAAAGCTAAAATTCTAAGTTCATTCATACTTAGTGAATATATTGGGTAATAATAAATTTTATTATCTTTGATTAAGAACGCTTCTATATTTCATGTATAGAAGCGTTCTTTACGTTATTAACTTAATCTTATCAAGGAGTGGGTTTTGTTTAAAGACCTTATCTAAAGCATAAAAACCAAAGTTTATGGCAGACTATACATATATGACCAAGGAGGGTTATGAAAAGCTCAAAGCGGAACTAGATGTTTTGAAGACAGTAAAACGCCAAGAAATAGCAGCCGCTATCGCTGAAGCAAGGGAAAAAGGAGATCTTTCTGAGAATGCGGAATACAAAGCTGCAAAGGATGAGCAAGGAATGCTAGAAATGAAAATTTCGCAATTGGATACTAAATTAGCTCAAGTCAGGCTTTTAGATGCTAGTCAAGTGGATGCCTCAAAGGTAAGTTTGTTGACTACTGTGAGGATTAAAAATCTCAAGAACAATAAAGAACTTAAATATACTATAGTACCTGAATCCGAATCAGATATTAAGAACAAAAAGATTTCTAGCTCTTCTCCAGTCGGAGAAGGATTGTTAGGTAAGAAAGTTGGTGAGAAGGCAGAAGTACATACACCAAGGGGAGTAATTGAATTCGAAGTGCTTGAGATCACTGTGGAATAAACACAATGGCTACTATATTTTCTAAAATAATTGCCGGTGAAATCCCATCCTATAAGGTAGCAGAAAGCGAAATGTTTTATGCCTTCCTAGATATCAATCCAGTAGCCAAAGGGCATACTTTGGTGGTGCCTAAATTAGAAGTGGATTACATATTTCACTTAGAAGACGATATACTTCAAAAGATGATGGTCTTTGCTAAACAAGTGAGCCTTGCCATAGAAAAAGCTATTCCTTGTAATAGAATTGGAATAAGTGTGATAGGTCTAGAGGTGCCTCATGCACATATACATTTGATGCCAATCAATAAGCTCCATGATATGAGTTTTGAGAAGGCTAGATTGGATTTTACGCCAGAAGAGTATGTTGACATTGCTAACTCCATTGCGAAGCATATAAGCCTTTAATACCATTTCTGTTTTATAATTACCTATTTTCTATCTCCTCTAGATTAATCTTCTTGTTAAGGGTAACTGCAATTTTTCTAAAATCTTGGATTCTGTCTCTTAAAATTAGAATTCTTGCTGTGTATTTATCCGATTGAAAGTTTAATCCTCCATCTGCTCCTTGGAAAATTTTCATTTCTTTTTCTTGCCATCCTTTTTTAATCATTTCCGATTTATAGTATTGCTCAATTTGAGCAATTGTATTCAAGCTTTCCATTTGCATCACAACCGTTCCATTCGCTATATCCGTATTCCCTACATTCGTAACTTCACTATTAGGCATTACTGGGAAATCAACATCTTTCAAAGTCTTTGGATAGTCTTCACCAGAACTAGCAACAATATTGACGGGATCTCTTAAGTAAACTGTTTTTGATGGGTCATCCTCAAGGGTAAGAGTTGAGTTATTTTTTACATCTGGCTCTGTAGTGGTGGTGTTTGCATCATCTACACAAGCTGATAAAATACAGAAAATGAGGCAGAAATATAATGTGTTGATTTTCATGATATAGTGTTATGTACACGAATTTGCATACTTAATCGGTAAAATTCAACCGAAGTGGAGATAAAAATGGGAAACACTAATAATACCAGTATCAAATAAGCTTTATACCTAATCTATAAATAGCTCTTAATGAATAGTTTGCTTATTTGAATAGCGCTCTTACCCCTGTTGAAAATTTAACGGAATTAAATCGATCATTATTTGGTCCTATACCTTTGCTATCCAAAAATTGAGCATATGTGGTTTGTCCAAATATGCTGTATCGTTTCGATATTTTTCTTTCAAAGCCAAGGCCTACATTAAATGTATAGTATCTATTCTCAATAAATGAACCCCCTTCGAACCAGCCATCTGAGAATATTTTATCTGAAATCTCAGACTCCTCAAGAAGCTTTTTAGATACGGTTTGATCAGGTCTCTTATTATTGCCAAGGAAATCACCATCTATAAAATGATTAGTTTGAACAGCAACGTGCATGGAAGCACCACCATGCATATAGAAGTGTGTTTTAGCCAATTTCTTATTGAAATGATATCTCAAGTGTAATGGAATGCTCAGAATGTTCATCTCTAGTTTACTCAATTCTATTTGAAGAAACCCTTGTGCTAAAGTTCCTACACTTTCTGTAATGTCCGGGCTATAAGATCTTGAAGCATAACTAAAACCAGATTCTAATTCCCAACTACCTAATAGTAGACTAGTTGATAATCCAGCCCCATATCCTACAGTAGCATGATTGTATGAATCCAAGTTTAAGACTTGATCAAATGGAGTCATAATCACGGTATAGGCAGCATCTACATGAGCTCCTAATCTCCAATCCAAAATCGTCTTATCTGTATCACACAACAAGCATATGTTCACACCTTTGCCATTGTATGGGAGATTTACCAATGATCCAGTAGGGAGTTTAGATAATAGGTTAAAAACGGCATTAGTTGGTAAGGGTGTATCCGCAGTTTGCTGAACCAACTGAGGCGGAGTCTCTTGCGTTGGTATTTGTTCATTTCTACTTTTTACGATAGCCGTAGCGATAGTGTTTGTTTCTAAATACTCATCATTGTCAATTAAAATAATGTCTGAAGACTTACTCGTTGATGCAGAATTAGCTATATAGTTGATTGATTCACTATCCGAATTAATGTCAGTAGATACAATAACTTTGTTTTCGCTACTTGACACTATAGAATTGTTCAAGCTCGATGATGGAATAGCTATCGATGTATTAACCTTGTCTTGAACATTTGCTAAAGCCTTGCTATTAGTAATTTTTGATGATTCCTGAATCGGTTTAGTAATAGTAGAAGCAATAGGTTTAATGGTCTCCACTTTTGCAGACTCTATATTGGTTTGATTACCAGCTACATGCTTTTCTAAATATGGTTTTGCCTGAAAAAATATGAGTATCAATGAAGCAAGAATAGCTAATTCGGCAAACTTATATTTAAAGAGCAACTTGTATGGTAGAACAAACTCCTTATCAAGTTCTTTATCAAGCGCTTCCCAGTCACCTGCTTTCTGAGGCACAGTATAATTCAATAGCTTTTCGTAGCTTACTTGATCTAATTCGAGATCTTTTGTTTCGAGATCAGCATGGTGTAAGGTATCTAATCGCTGTTCTAATAGGTCCCAAGAACTATCTTCATAGGCAGGATTCAAATCATCAAGGTTATTCTTAATACTATTGTCCAATTGAATATCTGATTCTATCTCTTCTAGATTTTCCTCTAGGTCAAGATTAGAAACAAAGGACTGCCAGGCTGGCATTTCTATCACAGTAATGCTACCAATAGCATCTTTTATCTTCTGGTCAAAGGCACTATCCTCTATAGGCGAGAAAGGGGATTGAGTATCCATTTTGTCACTTAGCATATCCCAAGTGTTCAATGAATCACCCCCATCCAATTGTGAAAGTTTATCTTTGAAAAATTTATCAAGAGAATCAATTTTCATGCTTGATAAATTTTGTCTTTATAATGTTTTTAAGCTTCATTCTCGCTTTAACTAAGTTTGATCGTGATGTACTTTCGGTTATGTCTAGTTTTTGAGCGATTTCTTTGTGGGAAAATCCTTCTATTACATATAAATTAAACACTGTTCTATAGGAAGGAGTTAATGATCTAACTGCTTCAAGAACCTCTTTTTCTGACATTTGGCTAATGGCATCTGCTCCTTGAATCTGTTGATCGTATACTTGATCAAGGTCTTCAGTACGCCTTCTTACTGCTTTTCTATAAAAATCAATTGCAGTATTCACCATTATTCTGCGCATCCAAGCTACCAGGGATGTACCTGGCTTATATTTTTCAATGTGCTTGAATATCTTGATAAATCCATCATGCAAGATATCTAGCGCATCTTCTCTATTATTCGAATATCTAAGACAAACGCCCATGAGATTGCCATAATAGCTTTCGTAAAGCGATTTCTGTGCCCAACGCTCCTTTTTCACGCAGGCTTGAATTAAGTCTTTCTCTTGATTTTTCAAATTAATAGCGATTTCCATAATTCTTAGTTTCATTAGAAAATCGAACAGATTCACGTTTTTGATCAAAGACTTGACCTAATCGCTGCTTCTATTCACTTCTAAAACTAAGGAATTGTGAATAAATTGCGAAAATTATTTAAAAGATCAACACTTTTGTCTTTAATTAACGCTTTGAACTGCCTATTAGCTGCCATTTTGAGCGCTGTATTAAGATTTTGTTAAAGAATAGAGCATTCATACAGTCTCTACATTGTTTTATAGTTTTATGTAAAATACTACTTATGAGAAAATTTATCCTTTCAACAGTCTTGATTTTTGGCCTAATGTGCTCTTATTCAGGCCTTAGCGCACAAAAATATGGACATGTCAACCTAGGAAATCTATTAACCAAAATGCCCTCCATAGAACAGAGTAGTGCCGAACTTCAGACCTATCAAGAACAGCTTCAGACGGCTTTACAAGCAAAGATTAATAAATGGGAGCAAAAGGTAGTTGACCTTCAGAAAATGGTAAATGATTTGCCCCCAAAAGAGGTTAAAGAAAAAGAAGAGCAATTGTTAAAAGAGCAGCAAGAGATCCTGCAAGAAGAACAAGGATTAAATAGCAAAATCCTAGAAAAGCGAAATGCAATCATGGGCCCACTCATTGCTAAAGCGCAAAGTGCTATAGACGCAGTAGGAAAAGAGAATGGCTATACTATGATTTTTGATACTTCTGTTCCCAACTTGGTTTTGTATGTGGAAGAGAGTGACGATTTGATGAGTTTGGTCTTAGCTAAATTAGGCATTAAAGAGTAGTATACTGCAATAGATATTTTCAAATATTTTTGACAAATTGATTGATGTGAATCATATCTAATTCTCCTATGATTTGACCATCTTCTACAACAGGTAGTATTCCGTATCCTCTTTTCTGAAATATGGCAATGGCATTACCCATTGGAAAGTGAACAGGTAATTTTTCCCATGTATGACTTTTGTACTTTTCCACTGGCGCGGTAAGATCTTTCTCTTTTACCGCGTGTTGAAGAAACTGATGAAATAATACGCCGATAACTTCCTCATCTCTATTGAAAATCAAATAGTTTTTAGGGTGGCCAGGATTCATACCCAATACCTCTTGAATACTTTGATCTGAGTATACCTTTTGAGATATGGGTTGCATTAAATCTCTTACCGTTTTATGCGCAAGTGCAGCTTCTCGGTTGACACTTTTCCACTCTACTCTTGATGTTAATACTACAAAAACAGCAATGAAGCATAAAACATAATGGGAAGCATAGAGACCAACTAAAAACATAATCAATGCAGCAATTTGTGCGACAATAAAGGCAATCTTTGTGGCTTTGACACGACTCATTTTCATAGCGAGAATGGATCTTAATACACGGCCTCCGTCCATAGGGAAGGCTGGTATCAAATTAAAGACAACAAGTAATAGGTTTGTTACTAGTACCAAAGGCAACAAATTATTCCAATTTTGTAAAGCCTCCAATTCACTTTCTCCATGATCAAAAAGGCCATTTTTTCTCATAATGTAGACAATAGGTAGTAGTAATAAAGCTATTACTACATTTACAGCTGGCCCCGCTAATGCTACTTTTAATTCTTCTGAAGGTTTTTCTGGAATTTTTTCTAACCTCGCTACACCTCCTATCGGAGATAGAATAATGTCTCTTGTATTGACACCGTATCTGCGTGCAGTCAACGCATGGCCATACTCATGCAGGAGGACGCAAAGAAATATAATCAAGATAAAAACGGTAATAGCTGCCATCTCTTGATTGTCTGCATCCATCTGATTTCCAGTAAATAAGATATACAAAAAGATAAGGGGAAAGGACCAGTGTAGGTAAACAGGTATATTAAATAAAGTAGCAATTTTTAAAGTTCCTTTCATTCTTTTAGCTCAGTACATATTTTATAATCGAAAGATAATCTTTATTTCTAATACCATAAAACTCGGGCTAGGGGTAGTAGCTAGCCCTAGCGTAGCAAGGGAGTGAAAGCCTGATACGCAGTGGACTTTTTCTGGCTACTGTGTATCTGGTGAAGTACCGAGCGAGTAGCGAGTAGCGGATGACCCGACCACTATCGTCGCTTTTTCCGCGGCTATAGTGGGAGACCCCAAAACAAAAAAATCCTACACACCATAAAGCATGTAGGATTTATATTGATCTTGAGCGGGCTCAATCTTTATTTATTGTTAAGCTTCCTGCAAATCTTTAGGCTGCGTCTCTATATAGGGTGCTCCTTTGATAACGTTTCTAGAGATTACCATCTTTTGGATTTCAGAAGTTCCCTCATAGATTTGCGTTATTTTGGCGTCTCGCATCAATCGCTCTACGTGGTATTCTTTCACAAACCCATATCCACCATGGATCTGGACTGCTTCCACAGAATGACGCATCGCTATATCGGAAGCAAACAACTTCGCCATAGAACTCGCGCTGTCAAAATTCATCCCCATGTCTTTCATCCATGCTGAACGATACACTAACAACTTGGCTGCTTCAATATCCGTAGCCATGTCCGCCAGTTTGAATGCGATAGCTTGGTGCTTATTAATCGGTTTGCCAAAAGTCTCTCGCTCGTGAGAGTAGGCTAGGGCCAACTCATAAGCTCCACCTGCAATACCAAGGGCTTGTGCTGCAATACCAATACGTCCACCAGATAAAACTTTCATCGCAAATTTGAACCCAAATCCTTCGTCACCAATTCTATTTTCCTTTGGTACTTTTACATTATTATACATGATCGTGTGCGTATCGGAAGAGCGTATGCCGAGCTTGTCTTCTTTAGCTCCAATATCTACACCATCCCATGAAGTCTCTACTATCAATGCATTGATGCCTTTGTGCTTTGCTTCTGGGTCACTTTGGGCTATCACAAGATGCGCTTGAGAGCTCTCCCCATTGGTAATCCAGTTTTTGGTGCCATTGAGCAAATAGTGATCACCCATATCCACAGCTGTAGTCCGCTGGGATGTAGCATCACTTCCTGCCTCTGGTTCAGAAAGGCAAAATGCACCTATCCATTCTCCCGTACAAAGCTTAGTTAAATATTTTTGCTTTTGGCCTTCTGTACCAAACTTCTCCAATCCCCAACACACGAGGGAGTTGTTGACTGACATAATTACAGAGCAGGAATTGTCTATCTTAGAAATCTCTTCCATAGCGAGTGTGTATGAAACAGTATCCATTCCACCACCGCCATATTTAGGGTCGACCATCATACCTAAAAATCCAAGCTCCGCCATTTGCTTTATTTGTTTAGTCGGGTAGGTCATAGTTTTGTCTCTTTCTATGACACCAGGTTTGAGTTCGCGTTGTGCAAAATCTCTTGCAGCATCTCTTACCGCGAGTTGTTCTTCGCTTAATTCGAAATTCATATCACATGTTATTTTGTCTACAAAATTAAAGAAAATGGCAGAAATATCCATCTACTTTTATAATCTAGTATACTTCTGCAGAGGATTTTGTGTTCATTATTTTCGGGTAATTTATTAATAAAACCACCACAGCAAGTACTAGGAATAAGAATAACACTAGAAAAGCAAAAATGATGTTGTTTTTGAGGTGAAAAAAGGGCAACAAGAATATACTTAATAAAATTATTCTAAAAAGGATATTGCTAAGCGCAAATAAGCTGGCCGTACGCCCAAAAACCTGGTTGGGTACTTTTTGAAATAAGAAGGTCGTACGCATGATGCGAACCCCTGCATTCGTGATACCAATCAAAAACAATGCAATAAATAATATGAGGTTACTCTTGGTAGCAAAAAGTCCTAGATAAGTCAGTCCAGTCAATGACGTGAGCAGTATAATCCCCATAGGAAAAGATCGGCCACGGAATATAAATCGAATCGTCATCCCTGTAAATACAGCTCCTATGGCATAGAATATCTCGCTGAACGCATAAATGGAACCCGTCTCATGTAAATGGTCTTTTACGTAAGCGGCACCAAGAAAAAAACCTTCCATCAATACGGTTACAAAGACTAAATAGGAGGCGACACCAAATACCAATAGTTCTGGAAATTTTCTCAAGTATTCTATTCCAATCTTGAACTGTTGTAGAATCGGAAGGGACTCGACTTTACGCGTTTTGAGAGATTCATATCTTATCATCAGTATGATTAAAAAACTTAGAAAATAAGTAAAACCATCTAAGATAAATATTTCATGTATTTTCCAAGGAGCTAACATAAATGGTAATTTCATCGTATATCCCATGATGGTCAAGCCTGCATCATCTACTCCTGTAAGCAACAGGGTTGCTCCTGCGCCGGCCAGCATGGCACTAAGTTGTCCTTGGATTTCTATATAGGAAGTGATAGAGCCATAGTACTTCTCTTCGGATATTTCCTGTACAAATGCATATAGGTTGGGGTAGTGCAGATTGTACGTTATAAAGGTTAGCGTGAAGACTATCATCACCCAGTACCATGGCAGGTCTCCATACATCCAGCCGATAGATGCTATACTTAGTAGGACCACACAAACACATAGGTTCAAAATCAAAAATAAATTTTTGCGATTGTATTTATCTATAAGCGTACCACAGTAAGGTGCCCAAAACAGAATAAGGAAATTAGTGAGTAAATAGCCTTGTATAAACGCCGGCATGATACCCTTATCGGCAAAGTACCAGGGTATAGCGATCATCGACATCCCCTGCGCAATTCCAGACACGGTATTGGCTACAAATAGTAAAACAATAGCAGAAAAATTCTTCATCTAAACGGTTTCCAACAAAGTGCGAAATGCCACACTCTTTCCCTCGTAGTGCTTATTATAATCGGCTCTCAAAGCCGCCGCCGCTTTCGTTTCGTATTGCTGCATTTTAGCCAATGACTCACATTCGTATTGCGAAGCATAAGTGACTCCCTTTTCCGTCCCGCCGATGACCCGACAAAGGCGCCCGCTCTCAAAATACCCGGCAGCCATCACATCAGGGATATGCACCTCTTTCATCCACTTCACCCATTGCTCCTCAATCTCCGCATCAATACTCACGGTTATGTTATATATTATCATGTTTTCTTTTTTACAAAGGTATAATACCATTTACATTTTAAGGCGTCGCAATGGATTTTGTTTTGGGGCCTACCCACGCGGGAAAAGCGTGGGTCGCTATGTTTCGTAGCTCCCTATCGGTCGGCCCTTACGGTCTGTCGCCTATCGGCTCCACTACTGCACAGCGTTTTCTATGGTTTATCCAAACATACATCATAATTTCTTTCATACA
>CAYWOZ010000016.1:23699-28639 GCA_964458675.1 uncultured Saprospiraceae bacterium | reverse complement strand
CACACCAAACGTTAATTAACAATTCAATACAATTTCCTTAACTCAAAATAATACTGCAAAAGCGTTCTATTCATGTAGACTTCCGCTTGTTTTATTTACGAAGCACTAATTTAGTATGTACAATATTTTTAAAGTTATTTTAATCGCAGCAGCGCTGTCTTTCTTTATCTCTAGCATTGCTTCAAAATCTGCCCTTACTTCGTCGGCCAACTTTGAATGTGAGAAAGAAAGCGAAATTCACATAGCTTCTGAAATAAAAATTCTTGAATAATGAAAATGGAGTGTTTTTTGTTCATGGCAAACGTATAGTATGAATTAATCCTTAGCTTGGTATTCAATTATAGAAAACTAATAGAGTGAAGGCGATGGATAAAGACAGGCAAAATAAAAAGCTAAAAGCTTTGTTAAAACGCCATGTAAGTTTCATAAACCTATTCCGAGTAATCAGCT
Organism: uncultured Saprospiraceae bacterium; assembly: GCA_964458675.1. GTDB lineage: Bacteria > Bacteroidota > Bacteroidia > Chitinophagales > Saprospiraceae > JALZVN01. The sequence goes on along the minus strand of CAYWOZ010000016.1, from coordinate 28,189 downwards.
TGATTCTTTTCCTGTGGATTTTAAGTGTCTTGTTTTATAAAGCTATATCCGGCACTACTGGGTTTGAAGTTATAACCCTTCTTCCATTATCAATTGTATTTTTCTTTTTAGCTCTTTCGTTAAATTCAAAAACAAAATCTACCTATTCTCGTGAGTTAGTCTTTAATTTTTCACAAATAGTATTTTGCTCCGTACTGCTTCTTTCAGGTATACTTCTATTGAATTATTCAAGAAACACTTCCACAGTTTTGTATGAAGGAGAATATTTTAACAGAAACGACATAAATATTCAATTTAGAGATGATATGACTTTTAAAGTAAGAAAGTCGAATTTGATTAGTGCGGATATTGAATATGGAGCATACACTCAAGTTGGTACAATGCTTATTCTTGAAGATGACATATTTTTTGGTGCTACAATGTTTAAAGACACCCTTTATATCATTGAGGATGGAATATGGTTCGAATTGGAATCGCCATGGAGACGAACAGAGAATGGTACTTTAAGGTTTAAATCCATTACCAATAAATAATCAACTATTTTTATTCGTCATTTCAATTCTTATGTGCTCTCCTTTTGTACTTCTAATAATATTTCAGCATTTTTGCCTTTCTTAATGAATTCTAAACATCACAAAATGTATAAATACACTTTTTGTATAATATACTTCTCCATATTTTCGATGATGAATGTTGTTGCGCAGGATGATGACAACGTAGCTTGGCTATCGGTGTCAGCGAATACCCAGATTCAGAAAGACTTGACCTTCGCGCTTACGCCTATCCTAAGGTTAAATGAGGACTTTAGTGAATATCAGAATTTTTCCATTGACTATGCATTTACTAAAAAATTAAAGTCAAATTGGAAATTTACAGTTTTAGGAAGAACTTGGTTTTTGCCGGATGGCACCAATCGCCAGTTCCTTTGGCCAGCGCTTAGCTTTAGTCAGAAAGTCGGAGACTTTGCGTGGTCGCATCGGGTGCGCTGGCATTTAGCCTTTGATATTGACGATAGATTTGATCCTGATTTTATACGATATTTTCAGACATGGAAGTATACGGGTTGGGGTAATTTTCAACCTTTTGTAGGACTCGAACTATGGTGGGGACTCAATGGAGATCTTCAAATCGAACGGCTACGGTATATACCAGGTGCTTCTTATAAGATAAATGATTTCATTACTTTGAGTGCTGCACTATGGCGACAAGAATCACTCAATCTATTACCTGAAATGGATGTAAATCTCTGGAGAGTGAATCTTGTTTTTAAATTACCTCCAGTATGGAAAGATAAAGGATAGGCTGACTAGTCATGAGACTATTTGCATTTGGCAGTATAGTCATCTATTATTTTTTCGTATTCATACAATAGATAAGACCTTTTATGCAAACCTGCAGCAAAACTTGGACAAGTATCTGCTAGATTACTCTTTAGAGCATCTACCATGAGTCTACTTTCTACTTTTCTACTGGATTTTTCATCGGGCCTATATGGTCCTACCAAAAATAAATAATCTTCAGATACTACCCGAAAATTAAGTGCGGCGTAGAAGCCAACTGTTGCCGTCGTAGGGCCGCCTGCTGTAGATCCTGTACTCAAAGATTTTTCAATAGTTATGTATGCTTCTATTTTGTCTGAACCATATAATTTAGTGGCCCAAAATAGACCATCGTAGTATTTTACCTTTCTTTTCCTATTATATCCCTGTTTCATTTTAGTGTAAACAGCTGTATCCCCCTCTATTACGCTAGTGAGTTTAGCAAGATGAATGGCTTCAATCTTTTCTTTCTTATTCGTTTTTTTGTCTTTGATACCAATCTTTTTTGCTCCAGACCAAAAACCATTAATAGGCAATGTTCCTTTAATGACCTTTCCGTCATTCAGTTCGAAAAACCAAGTTTCTTGGGCATTAGTCGTATTAAATAAGAATAAGATAAGTGAGATAGTTAAGATGTGGCAGACCTTCATGGCATGTAGTTTTTTTGTTAGGATTGTAAATTTACTAGATTTTTTAAAAGAGTCAATTGTAATCACAACATTAAATAGGTGGACGGTCCTGCAGCCCCGATAGAAGCGATACAAATGCTACTGAGTGCCATGGGAGACAAGGAGTCGGGCTGGATGAGCGATTGAGCGAATACAGTCCGAGGACTATGTCGACCTGGTGGTCAGCAGTATGCGTACAAGCGGATAGCGGGTATAGCTGCCCAAACAAAAAAAAGCAATTTGCTTAATCACTCCCTTTCACATCGAGTGCATCTCTCATTCCATTGCCAACTAAATTAAAAGAAAGGACCAAAAGTAGGATTGCTAAGGCAGGTATAAGTGCCAACATGGGCTTACCACTGATCGCAAATCCATAGTGTTCGTTGAGCATGGTGCCCCAGCTCGGAGTGGGCGGCTGAATGCCAAATCCAAGGTAGCTCAAGCCGGCTTCCAACAAAATCGCGGTAGCAAAATTAGCTGCGGCAATGACCAATAACGGGCCCATGAGATTGGGTAATAAATGGCGAAACATGATGCGAGGCATCGGAGTGCCCATAACTTTCATCGCCTCTATATAAGGCGCTTTTTGTAGCGTGAGTACTTGGCCTCGGACGATACGGGCTACCTCTACCCACATGGTTAGTCCTACTGCAAGAAAAATATTCGTAATACTTTTTCCTAAAGCAATAACGATAGCAAATACTAGTAGCAGGGTAGGGATAGACCAAACGGTATTGATGAAAAAAGAAACAATGGTATCTACCTTGCCTCCATAAAATCCAGCTAGCATGCCAAGGATTGTTCCTAATGTGACGGAGATGATTACAGCAATTAAACCAGCAAGTAGCGATATCCGTACACCAATAATCAATCTACTAAAAACGTCTCGGCCATACTGATCGGTGCCTAGTAGGAAAGTTTTTTTAGGAAGATGTTTCTTTTCTATTTTGGCAATGAGGTCCATCTTTGAAATTGAAACTGCAATACCTTCGATAGTGCTTAATGTGAAACCTTCCGCGTACGTATTTATTTTTTCTTGCGGGAATAGTGGGTAAACTACATCCGTCAAATGATATTTTTTGTAGAGTGTGTTGTCTTTTAGGATATGAATGGAGTCTCCTTGGATAGTATAATCTTCCACTGGTATCAAAGTATGGGTGTCCTCTTGGCCTAAGAAAAATCTATTGATGAAACTACCAGACTGCACTTTAAAATTGTTTCGAACTCTAAGCAATTTGCTTTTATATCCGATGGGGGCAAGATTAAATTCTGGAATCTGACGGTTTGCATTAGGGCTACTATCTGGAACAATCTGATAAGCGAAGAGCGCAATAAAAATACAGAGTATAATGAAAAGGGAGCCAACCACTGCGGGTTTGTTCTTGCGGAAGCGAACAAAAGCGAGTCGATTGGGGGATACGTATGGTTTGATTTCCTGCAAGTCCCTTTTTTGCATAAAATTAAATTATTTTCGCATTCTATTACAATAAACTCAATCGTGAAAATACTTCTATTAGAGCCATACTTTGGAGGCAGCCATAAGCAATGGGGAGAAGGGCTTATCGCTCATAGTGCGCACAGCTTCTATGCCTACTCTCTTCCAGATAGTCATTGGAAATGGCGGATGCATGGAGCAGCAGTCAGTTTTGCAACTCGATTTATGGAAGATGATTTGATTCCCGATTTGATTCTTTGTAGTGACATGTTGGACTTAAGTACGTTTTTAGGTTTGACCGCTGCAAAATCGGGCGGTATCAAAACGATGATTTACTTTCATGAAAATCAATTATCTTATCCTTGGTCTCCTACTGATCAAGATGTAGATAAGCAAAGAGATAATCACTATAAGTTTATCAACTATACCACGGCCTTAGCTGCAGATTGGGTTTTCTTTAATTCAGCTTACCATCAGCAATCCTTCTTTTCAGCATTAATTCCTTTTTTGAATGCTTTTCCAGATCATCAGAATGTCGCTAGCATCGAAAAGATAAAAGAGAAATCTAGTGTCCTTGATTTAGGGATTGATCTTAAGAAATTGGATAAGTATAAAAAGGAGAAAGAAGAGGAGCTACCCATATTATTGTGGAATCATCGTTGGGAATATGACAAAAATCCAGAACTATTTTTCAATACACTTTTTGAATTGAAAGAAGAAGGAGTTCAATTTAGATTAATAGTTATTGGGAAGGCCTATAATAAGTCTCCAAAGATTTTTAAGCAGACACAAGAAGTTTTGAAAGAAGAGACTTTGCATTTTGGCTATGTGAATTCAGTGGAAGAATATGCCGCCTTTTTGTGGCAGGCAGATATACTGCCCGTGACATCGAATCAAGATTTTTTTGGAGGAAGCATAGTGGAGGCTATGTATTGTGATTGTCTACCGCTTTTACCTAATCGACTGAGCTACCCTCAGCATATTGGCGATTCTGGAGATTCATATTTATACGATACCGATGAAGCCTTTAAGTTCAAGCTTAAAAAAATGATTCTTGATGCTGGGAAG
>CAYWOZ010000016.1:8600-23599 GCA_964458675.1 uncultured Saprospiraceae bacterium | reverse complement strand
GTTTTTCTGCATGGCTATTGCGAAGACTTGAGTATGTGGACTCTTTTTGCAGATGCCTTTCGAGAGCACGCTGTGTTGAAAGTGGATCTACCAGGCTTCGGGAAAAGCCCTACGTCTGATGGCTTGACAATTGATAAAATGGCACAAGAAGTAAATCGGGTAATTAAGCATTTAGGAATAGATAAGCTTATTCTTATAGGTCATTCTATGGGAGGCTACGTATCTGTTGCATTGAGTAAATTATTGGGTGATGCTTTACTGGGTATTTGCATGATGCATACTCATCCATTTGATGACTTAACGGAAACAAAAGAAAAGCGTACAAAAGCCAATACCTTTATAGAACAATACGGGGTCCCAAAATTTTTAGAATCTCTGGTACCTAATTTTTTCGCTTCGAAGTTGGCTGGAAAATATACTTCGACAGTAAGAGAAATAATTGACAAAGCTTCTAAGTTGCCAAGTGAAGCGTTAATCAATGGAATGAATGCTATGCGAGATCGGCCGGATAGGAGCGATTGGGTGGTAGAATTAAAATGCCCTTATCATTGTGTGTTGGGGACGGAAGATATTCCGACTCCTTTAGATTTTTGTCTACCACAAATCAATCTAGCTAAAATTACAAAGGTTACAATACTCGATGGAGTAGGGCATATGGGCATGTTTAGCGCTAAGGAAAAAGTGCAATCTGAGCTAAAGGACTTTATCCAATTCTGTATACAAAGGCGGTCATGATGCATGTCGTTTTACATATCGTAATAGCCCTATTGCCAGTAGCCTTCTTTTGTGGATTGGTTATTTGGGCAGATAAATACGAACGAGAATCCTTTTTGCCTTTATTGATTTCTTTTGGTCTTGGGGCATTGGCCATCGTGCCATCTATCTGGCTTGAAAATGGTGTGCTAGATGCTCGATGGTTTAATTTAAATGAACCATGGCAATTACTGCTGTATGCATTTATTGGAATTGCATTAATAGAAGAATCCTTAAAAGCACTTTTTTTCTTTGCTTATCCCTATTGGCAAATTTTTTTTAATGAGCCCTATGATGGTGTTATTTATGGGGTAATGATTTCCATGGGCTTTGCAGGAATAGAGAATGTCCTCTATGTGATGGAATCTGGATTAGAAACAGGTATAGCACGCGCGCTAACAGCTGTGCCGGCCCATGCCACCTTTGGTGCGATATCTGGCTACTATTTTGGTCGTTCTAAGTTTGAATCTTCTCGCAAATGGCCCTTGATTTCAGTAGGAGTAGTAGCTGTATTGCTTTTCCATACTTTGTATGATTTTTTAATTTTACAGGATATAAGCCAGTACTTGATGCTTGGCGCATCGATTAGTATCTATCTGTTGACTATATTGTGCTTTTATATGGTACGCAATGCCTTGGGTCACAGTCCTTTCAAAGCAGACAAAACTTAGGCTTTTTCTTTCCTAAATCCCTTTATTTAAATCTACAATTGTACTATATTTGCACTCCAATTTGAAAAGATTGGTATTTGGCGAGGTAGCTCAGCCGGTTAGAGCGCAGCATTCATAATGCTGAGGTCGGGAGTTCGAGTCTCCCTCTCGCTACAAAAAATTTAAAGTCCTTGTAAATGTAATATTTGCAAGGGCTTTTTTGATGACTAAATTATTTTTAATAGTGACTTTATAGTTAGGGCGAATTGCATTCACACTAAGGGACGGAACCAAATATTAATACGACACCCTCCTCCAGTGTCTCATACCCAACAAGAAAATAAGAATCAACATCAATCCAGCAAAAGCACCGATTTTGACATAACGCTCTTGCTCCACGCGGATTTTAGATTCTATGTAGTATGGATTTCCAGTACCTGGTGTTCCATATCCAGGAGAAATAGCCCAGTTTTCTTGGTCTCCATTTTCGAGGTCTGGAAGAAGTAAGTTGTAGGTAAAGATGGAGTCGGTTGGTTCCAATAGATATCCGATACTGTCTACCATATCCCCTTCATGAGAATAAAGTTGAATAATTTCGTGGCGTTTACTAAGGCCATATCCTATGTCACCAATAATACCCAACTGATTGGGAATGTTCTTTCTAAGCTTTTTTTCTTTTTGCGAGACAATCACATAAGAGTGCGCAGGAATGGAATACTTCGGAAATCTAAATTCATTTTTAAGATCTGTCAATATCCAATTGTCTAAAGCCACGGCCTTACCTGTGCTGTTAAAAATTTCAACCCAGTCACCCGTTTTTTTATTATTGACACTAAGCTCATTGATGATAACCTGACCTGCGAGTGGATGCTTAAATTCTTCAAATACAGCTTTGAGCGTATAGTTGTCTTTCTTATTAAAAGTAAGCTCAAATCTAGTAATAGAATCTGGTACGGCGATTCCTTCCCAATGTGAAAAACGATATCCGAAATTGGCAGTTGCCTCAAAAGTAAGCGGCAATCCCTTGAAGTACTTCAGTTGCTTTGTGTCTGCACTACTTAAATGGTCGTTGATCTTGACTACTCCGCCTCCTTCGACATTGATGACTATATCTATTTCTTCACCGGTATCGAATCTCTCTTGAAGAAATTGACGCATGTATTCTGGACGCTTTTCTCCGAAAGCTCTCATGAGCTCTGTTTCTTGATTGAATCTCTTCTCTCGGATGTTCCAACGTTTCCAATGACGATCAAGCTCGGGACGGTACTCTGCTATGAATTCGTCTAGCCGTGTTACTACCTTTTCTGAAGTGAAAGAATGATTCAGATGATCTAAAAAGCGATTGATAAAAGCTGTTTGGAATCCTTCATTGGCCATTAACTTTCTTAAGATTAGGGTACTCCAAGGCGGATTAGGCCATTCGCGGCCATCTTCTGTGAGATGAAAATCTAAACTGTTATTCTTATAGGCGTCTTCATCATGCAAGGCAAAGCCCCAATCCGTATCGTAAAGCAACCATCTCCATCTTCCATCTTTAGTTTGTGGACGCCAATACTTAATATTACCGCCAGCATCTTCATTGTCAAAATAAATCTGAGCAATTTTATAATCCATAAAATTGTCAATCTCCATCATAGTGTTGAGAGAATCATAATTGACCTGATCAGCCAAGTCGTGATTTTCAATAAACTTGAGCATCTTTCTATAATGACGGGTGCTTCCTCTCTTTCGATTGAGTTTGTGCTGCATCAAATCAATGCTGTCTTTATCTACATCAAAGTGTGAAGAGATATAATATCGATTCAGTTTTTCACGGATATTGTAGATCCCCCAGTAATCTCCATTGATATAGACGTGTGAACCTTGAGATGCTTGGATTTCCATATCCCAATCTTTCACAAGAGAAGTCATATAAGCATCTCTAAATTGCGTCTTTCCAAAATCACTACCGGAGTTCCTAAGAGTAAGGAATTTATATTTTTTGAGTTCTTCTTTTCCGAAGATGGGATGTTTAAATCGTTTTTTTCCATAGTCATCACGAGATACTAGTACCATAGATTTTTGAGGAAAGAGTCGACTCATTCCACCAAAGAGTCTCCAACCAGTTGGGCTACGAAAAACGCATTCCCCGTCTGCTTCGAAAATCTCTGTATTGGCTCTGATTTCCCGTCTGCTCCAGAAATTAGCGCCTGGCTTGGACCAAATAGAATCATTGACATTAAGTCCTTCTTGAAAAAGGCCATACTCAGGGTCAAATAGTTGTTTGGGGTTTATCATTATAGACACAGTTGGAAATGTAGTGGCTGGTTCGCCAACAAAATAAGTATGCCCTATGATTTTACTTTTGATTTTGCCTCTAAAGGCAACCGCTCTAATCGCTAATGTTCGGTCGATAGTAATGGCTTTGCGATAGCGTTTAGAATATCTATTAGGCTCAGAACCATCTATGGTATAGTAGATTTTTGCATCTGTGGCAAAAAGCTCAAGCTCAAATTCCTCTTCATGCCAGCTATTTGGTTCTGAAAACTCGAGAAACACCTTTTCTTCTTCTAAAGGTAACGCTTGGGCGTTTAATATTGAGGTACTAAAGAGCAAGGCACTTAGGAGTACCATAACTAACCCAAAATGTAAGTGTTTATTAAGCGTTTCCAATCAATAGTATATCTACACTGCAATGTACAACTTGTTAATCCAAATTGTTCCCTACAGATGCTTTATGTTTAGCTACGCAAGGTAAAAATTTATATTTATATTTTATAAATATATAAAATCAAATCATACAATGAAATTAGTGATTGATCTATGTGTGAGTGATAGAAAAAGCAAATAGAATAGTGTTGTTTTATATCTTTGCCAAAAATGATTAAAAGAGTGTTATGATGAAATGGCTGGGCAAGCTAATATTTATGAAAATCGCTGGTTGGAAAATGGATGGCCATTGGCCAAAAGAGCTACCTAAAGTGATTACCATAGCGGCTCCGCATACTTCTTACTGGGATTTTCCCATAGGAATACTACTACGTATGATATTAGAAGTAGATATACAATGGGCTGGCAAAGATAGCCTTTTCAGATTTCCTATAGGTATTATCTCAAGATGGATGGGTGGTGTTCCTGTAGTTAGGTCAAAAAGTACAAATTTTGTGCAAGCGCTTGTTGATATATATAATAAATCAGAAAGAATGAACATCTGCTTAATGCCAGAAGGTACAAGAGCTAAAGTAGATGCTCTTAAATCAGGCTTTTACTATATTGCTACCGGAGCCAAAATACCCATATTCATGGTCAGAGTTGATTATTTGTATAAGACAGTTTGGTTTAGAGAACCTTTCTATCCGACTGGCGATTTTGATGCAGACATGAATCTTATTGATAATTACTTTGCTGGGACTCAAGGAAAGTATAAAGACAAAAGTTATAAAATGGAGCTAGGCCGTCAAAATCAATAATTAAGACCGAAACCAAAAAAAATATTTTCCTAAGGCATAAGCAACCATTATCACATTATCTTAGTATAGAATGTATTATTACAAAGATAAGCCCACTCTTAAAAGTCTGGACTAGACAATGTTTTTTCAATTAGCAGATAAATTAATTCATGAACTTCAAAAAACTTTACTTTCTTCTTAGTATTTTATTCCTTGCCTACATATTTATGGGACATAGTGCAGGACGTGCAGATTCTCAAAATTGGGGGAACACAGGTGCACCTGGAGATCAAAGCCTCGCTAATGGATCACCTCGGACCTGCATCTCTTGTCATGGAGGAAATGATTTTAATGTTGATTTAGGAATAAACCTTACAGATCAAAATGGCGCTCTACTTACAGACGTCTATATCCCTGGAGAAACCTATAGTGTCGACGTTATCATTAATTCTGCAGGAGCGAATACTCCTTCAGCATACGGTTTTCAAATTCTAGCCTTGACAGATGCAGATGAACAAGAAGTGAATACCTGGTCTAATCCAAGTACAAATGCAAAAATTGCCTTAGCCGCAAACACAGGAAGAACCTATGTGGAGCACGATAACCCTTCCACAGAAAATACCTTTAGTATGGAATGGACGGCACCTGAAGCGGGAGCAGGGAGCATTACCTTTTATTCATGTGGCAATGGAGTTAATAGTAATGGTAGTACCTCGGGTGATGCTGCTGCATGCACTACTTTTACAATTCAAGAGGATATTGATAGCTCTATTAGAGGATTAACAGAGGCTCCATTTCAAGTAAGCATAAATCCTAATCCAGTAAGAGATATCGTCAATATAAACATTGATTCTCCTATTCAAGATGAATTCACATTGAACATTTTAAATCTTAATGGACAATTGATTGAAAGCCAAGAGTGGTCATTAAAAAGAGATGAAAACAGATTGGCTATTCAAGTCGGCGACCTGCCTACTGGAATTTACTTTCTACAAATGGTAAATGAAAAATACAACCGAACTGAAAGGTGGGTTAAACAATAAAGGATATTTTAAGACAATAAAAAAGCGCTGAATGTTGAAATCATTCAGCGCTTTTTTATTGTAGCTAACTATTTGGATTGTTAAAACAACTGGAATTCAGTTCTTCGATTTTGTTTTCGACCTTCTTCCGTATCATTTGATGTCACTGGCACAGTCTCTCCAAAACCCTTTGCACGAAGTCTATCTTTGTTAATTCCTTTTTCAATTAAGTAGTTTCTAACAGAATTTGCTCTTGCGTCAGACAAAGTCATGTTGTCACTATCTGTACCCACATTATCTGTATGACCATTAAGTTGGATTCTAAGGCTCTCGTCACCAATTAAAAAATCATACAGCTTGTTAAGCTCTACTATTGAAATATCTTTTAATTCTGCCGACCCTGTTTCAAAGAATACATTCTTTAAGACAATAGGCTCCGATATAGTTTTTGTCTCGGCTTCTGGTGTTGGCTTGGGAGGCACTGGAGGTATTTTATGAAGCTCAATGATCATTAAGAAAGGGTCAATGGCCGTTTTTACATTTTCCAATGCAAAATTTTCCGAGTGAATCAAGTAGCCCTTCTTTTGGATGTTCAATGCATATTGCTTTCCAGCAGGAAGTGGAATTAAGAATATTCCCTGGTCATCTATCTTTTCGGTATAGTAGGATTCACTCCCTAGCAAATCTGTTATATCCAAGTCAGCACTTAAAGGTTGCTTAGTCTTAGCATCGATAACCTTTGCTTTGACATAGGTTACAGGTTGAGGTCTTGCCTCTTCATACAATTCGAAACTGTAGATATCTATACGATTGGTATTGACTCCTTTATTTAATCTGTCAGTAGCAAAGTAAGCAGTTTTACCATTTGCACTAACTACAAGAGAGCCTTCATGGTTTTCCGTATTGATAGGATAGCCCATGTTTTTAGGTGTTCCCCAAGTGCCATCTGCTTGTCGGCGAGAATAAAAAATATCATCCTTTCCAAATCCTGGATGCCCATTAGACATGAAATAAAGCGTATTATTATCAGGGTGAATAAATGGCGATGCTTCGTTTCCAGATGTGTTAATCTTGTTTCCCAGATTCACTGGTTTCCCCCAGCTTCCATCAGCGGCACGAGTAGACATCCAAATATCAGAGCCTCCAATAGCGCCTTTTCTTTTAGATGTATAATATAAAGTTTTCTTATCTGCAGAGATTGAAGGTTGTGTATCCCAACCAGACCCGTTGATATTCGCGCCCATATTTTTAGCTTTTGTCCAAGAGCCATTGACTACTTCGGCAAAGTATAAATCACAACTTCCGAAATCACCTTTGCCATCACATACAGTATAGAAAAGTAATTTTCCGTCTTGGGAAATAGACTGTGCACCTTCATTGGTGTTAGGATTATTGATGCTCTTTAGATTAAATGCCCTAGTCCACTTACCGTCTACCTTTTCACTAACATAAAAATCTTCTTGGAAGCCGTCGTTGCGAGTTATCACCATCGTCTCTTCATCAGCAGTAAGACTTGGTAAGTACTCTAACTGATTTGTGTTGATTCCCTCACCTAATGGTTTAGGGTCAAAAGGAACATTGCGATTATTGTTTTCAGCCTTAAACTGCGCGGTAGAAATATGTGCCGTTGCTTTTTTTCTCAGACTAGTATATTTTTCTTTTGTGCCTACAGCTAGAAAAGTCTCTAAGGACTGAACACCGTCGGAAAACTTTTTTTGCTCCAATTGGGATACACCTAAGGTATAGTAGAGCTTAGGTTCGTAAGTATTGTCTAATTCAATAGCTTTTGAAAAGCTATTTTCAGCTTTAGAATAAATCTTTCTTTCGTAGTAGAAAGCTCCTATTTGTATATGTGCATCTATAAATTTGGGTTCTAACTTTACAACCTTTTGAAAGTCTGCTAGGGCCTTGTCAGCTTGTCTATCTCTAGAATATTTAATGCCACGATCAAATAGGCGATGAGCCTTTGTATCCCCTGACTTTCGGGTTACAATCTTTTGAGCCTTCGCATTGCAGCTCATAAAAATAAAAGTGAGGCTAAATAATAAAACGTTTCTTACAAATGTAATCATGGACAAGTGTTTAGGCTGGCGACCATAATAAATTAAATCGTCATGTATATATAACGCAAATTCATGCCGAAGCAATCAAAAATTGGTCTTCAAGGATGATAAAAGTATGCTTAAGGCTAGGAAAGCGCTATTTTTTTGCAGAAATCCCCATCGCCAACAGCAATTTATTATAAATCTCAGTATTCTCATACATTCCAGAAAATAGCTCTGCACCAGGTCCGTATGCGTAGACTGGTATCATAGTAGCGGTATGATAACCAGAAGAAAAGCTAATGTTAAGGCTATCCACAGTAGACCCAGAATTGATGGCCATACCTCCTGTTTCATGATCGGCTGTGACCAGTACTAATGTTTCTCCATCTTCTTTAGCAAATCGCAGTGCCTCACCGATGGTATTGTCAAATTCCAATAATTCAGAAATTACATACTCTGCATTATTAGCATGGCCTCCCCAATCAATTTGTGAGCCTTCAATCATCATGAAAAAACCTTTAGAATCATTAGGGTCATCATGGATTTTCAAAAACTCCATCCCTGCTTTACTTGCAGATTGGAGATAGTTTCTGCCTTTTGAATAAGGGATAGGGTCATCATCAGCTGTGAAATAAGCAAAATTGGATTTACTATCAATAGTTAAATTTTGAAACTCCTCTTGAAAATAATCATTGACTACATATCCATTTTTTTGCATTTCCTCCACCAAGTTTCTTTCGTCATTTGATCGCCTGTCAAAGTATTTTTTACCTCCTCCAACGAAGTAGTCAATTTCTGTATCCATAAAGTCTGCAGCAATGTCTTCATATTGTTTTCTGCTTGGACGATGTGCAATAAAGGATGCAGGAGTAGCATGCACAATGGTAGAGGTGGCTACCATTCCAGTGGCCATGCCCAGCTCTTCGCATCGCTCTAGAATGGTTTGGTGCGAACTGCTATCTGGCCCGACTCCAATAGCTCCATTGAAGGTTTTTATTCCTGCAGAGAAGGCAGTAGCTCCAGCTGCAGAGTCCGTAATTAAGCCCTCAGAAGGTTGACAATTGTGAATTCCTATGATAGGAAATTTCATTAAGTATAGATCATTGTTATTTTTTATAGCAGCAGCGCTTACCTGTGTCAAACCCATTCCATCTCCAATTAAGAAGATTACATTTTTTGCTTTTACTTCTCTTGAGCTTTTAGCTTTAGCAAATAAAGAAATACTTGCTGTGTTGTATACGTTTCCATCATAACTTTCTCGGCTAGGGTAAATCGTGACTGGTTTATTACAAGCTCCAAGAAAAGTGAGCAATGCAAGCAGTATAAGATAGTTCTTCATGGTACTTAATTTTTAGGCAGTTTGGACGTATCTTTTGCCTGGTAGTGATTTGATCACTCCTTTAAATTCCAAATTTAATAAAAGTGAAGCCATTTCACTATTCATTATTTTAGTTTCATAACACAGTCTGTCTAGGCTTGGGGTATCTAGTTTTTTTATGACACTGATGATTTCCTTTTCTTGATCATCTAGTTCGATAAACAATTTGGTTTGAATATTAGCAATATTTGATTGTGCTTTCCATTTCATAGCACGAGCAATATCCTCCGCTTTTTCGACTAGGTCCGCTTGACCATTTTTGATAAGCATATTGCAGCCTTCAGACATAACATCTTGTATACGCCCAGGTATAGCAAAAACTCTTTTGAAGAAAGATTTGGCGAATCTAGCCGTAATAAGAGATCCTCCTTTAGAAGGAGATTCCACCACTAGCAAAGAGTCACTTAGGGCAGCTACTATTTTATTCCTAGCCGGGAAGTGTTCTCTGTCTGGTCCCTCCTTTGAAGTATATTCTGTGAGTACTCCTCCCTTTTCAATCATCTCTTCTGCAAGCCTCTCATTATTATATGGATAGATTATCCTTAGTCCGTGACCCAAAACTCCAATAGTTGGTAAGTCATTGTCAACACTACTTCGATGCGCTACACTGTCTATTCCATTGGCTAGTCCACTGATGACCTGTACATCATATCTTCGCAAGTCTTGTACTATATTTTTACAAATGTCTTGGCCATAGGAAGTTGTTTTGCGTGTACCGACTATCCCGATAGTACGATGATGATTTAGGCTAGCATTGCCTTTATAAAACAATAATAAGGGAGAGGCAGGCTGTACACGAAGTCTTTCTGGGTATTCTTCATCTGTATAGTACAGCGCTTTTATTTTATGATCTGAGATATATTTCACCTCCTCTTCTGCTTCTGGAAACGTTTCTTTTTGGAGAATGCTATTGATAACAAGCTCATTTTTACCAAGAATTCCTTTTAACTCGGATATAGAGGCCTCAAATACCTTCTCAGCTGCACCAAAATGGCCTATTAGATTTTTGGCCGTCACAGGACCTACTTGAGGTATCATGATGAGAGAAAGTCGGTAAAATAAAGGGTTTGACATGCTATTTTATAGATTTGGGACCATAAAAATACTCATCTACCTTAGATAAACCTATGAAAATGAAATTATTAAATAAAAAAAATTTGTATGTATATGTATTTGATTAGCTTTGCGTGACATCATAATTAATGAATCGTCAAAATAAGGACGGTCTTTATAGATTTTCATTTAAAACTCATGTTATTATGTGGGCTGAATTTAAAGAATTTATAAACAAAGGAAACGTTGTTGGATTCGCAGTTGCAGTTATTATGGCAGGTGCTTTTGGATCAGTTGTAACTTCTTTCACCGGCGATGTTTTGATGCCACCATTAGGATTGGCCATGGGGGATACTGGGTTTGAGGATATGGCTTATGAAATACGGCCTGCTTTAAATGAAGACACCCCAGCAGTAGTGATAGGATACGGTAAATTTCTAAAGTATTTGATAGATTTTTTAATAATCTCATTTGTTCTTTTTCTTATTGTTAAGCAGTACAACAAGGCTGTGCCACCGCCTCCTCCAGGACCAACTCAAGAAGAGTTGCTAGCGGAGATTAGAGATGCTTTGAATAAATAAAGCAATACCTTTTGTATAAAAATCCCTAAACTAAAAAAATAATACTCTTAAGATTTATCTTTTAGAGTGTGACAATTGCTTTTAAGTAATCGTCAAAAAATCAAAACAATATTGATTTACCAACTTTTTAAACTTTAATTATTATGTGGAAAGAATTTAAGGATTTTATAATGACAGGGAATGTCATTGACTTCGCGATTGCGGTTATCTTAGCTGGTGCTGTAGGACTTGTAGTAAATGGATTTGTGAATGACATTATTATGCCCGTTGTTGGACATTTTGCAGGAGGAGCTGATTTCTCTAATTTGATGATTCCATTAGGTGATGCTGTTGATGCAGATGGGAACCCTAAGAACGCTGTCAGATGGGGAGCTTGGTTGAATACCATCATCAGTTTATTAATCGTCGGATTTGTACTATTTATGTTAGGTAAGGCTAAGATCAAAGCGATGGGAGCTGCTCCAGCTCCAGCTCCAACTGCTGACCAAGTATTACTTGGTGAGATCAGAGATGCTTTAAAGAAGTAATCTGAGATAACAGAAATAAGTTTGGAGAACATCATTTAGGTGTTTTTCATATTAGCTATATAAAAACTAATTTTAAGAGGGTACTTCTTGTAAGTATCCTCTTATTTTTTTTGGGACCATAGGGAGAACCGAGGCTCCTGTCAGAGCGTGCAAGAATTGCGCTTTGACATTTTAAATTTAGAATTTTTCTGTTTTACATTTATTTATTTTTTGGGTGTGCCTCTTTTTTTGCTGAAGAAAAATCAGCAAAAAAAGAGTCGCGTCATCCAGGAGTCCACATTCGTTTCCGTCCCGCTCAGCGCACCATCTATACGCCAGCGTGACTACTCCCTCCGGTCGTATCCTTCCTACCGCTCACACGTGACCAACTGATGCGAAGCAAAATATGTCCAGCGGACATGTTTAAGGAGAGAACCGAGGCCCCTGCCAAGGCGTGCAAGATCTACACTTTTACATTTTTCTGGTTCACATATTTTTTCTTGGACAAGCGATAGTAGTGATGCCGAATTTTCTCGGCAGTGCAGAGCTTGTACGACAGCTTGGTGGCGTGCACCAAAGCGAAAGCGGCGTCACAAATAGCGCGGTACCGATGGTCTAGCCTGGCGGGCAGCATCGGTATGGCCCCTGATAAACCGCAAAATTTAAAATGTAAAACCGCAAAATGTAAAAGTAAAAAGCAAGTCGCTAAAAGCGAACAGCCAAAAGCTTAAAACACTTTTACATTTTACATTTAATATTTTTCTGTTTTACATTTGCTTTTTTACGACAAAAGCTCCTTCACCATGGTTGATATAGACTTGCCATCTGCTTTTCCAGCAAATGCCTTCGACGCCATACCCATCACTTTGCCCATATCCTTCATGCTACTTGCGCCAGTCTGGGTAATGATTTCCTGAACCTTTTCTTTTAGTTCTTCTGGGCTCAATTGGGCAGGAAGATACTTCGTAATCACAGCAATCTCTTCCCTCTCCACCACAGCTAGATCTTCTCTACCTTGTTCTGTAAAAATAGACAAAGAGTCTTGTCTCTGTTTTACCAGCCTTTGCAAAATCTTTATCTCCGCCGCATCATTAAGTTCTTCCCCAGTGCCACTTGTTTTGAACTTGACTAGTTCTGCTTTAATAGCACGAATACCTCTTAAAGAAGCTTGATCTTTAGCCTTCATTGCGGCTTTCAAGTCGGCAATCAATTTAGTTTCTAAACTCATTTCTTTATTTTTAAAAAGACTATTGGCTACTTGCTGTTTGCATTTAACTTTTTAATAAGCCCTTAAATGTCCTCATGTTAAAATTTATAATTCACAATTAATTGGCTATCAGCCAATGCGCCCAATCAGTATGCTTTCGCAAACAATACTCTTTGTTTGGAGGGATTGCCAGTAAGAACACATTTGCCTTCCTCTAATGGGTTGTCTAAAGGAATACATCGAATAGTCGCTTTGGTAATTTCTTTAATTTTCACTTCTGTTTCTGAAGTGCCGTCCCAATGTGCAGAAATAAAGCCACCTTTATCTTTTAGCACAGCTTTAAATTCTTCAAGAGTGTCCACACTGGTGATTCTATCATCCCGATATTTTTTGGCTCTATCAAAAAGATTTTGCTGAATGTCCACTAGTAATTGCTCTATATAGTCATCAATCCCTTTTATAGGAACAGATGTTTTTTCTTTGGTATCTCTGCGAGCTACTTCGACCACATTCTTTTCTAAATCTCTTTTTCCAATCGCTATCCGTACTGGTATGCCATGCATCTCATGTTCTGCGAATTTGAAACCTGGTCTCTTTTTAGGGTCATCGTCATACTTGACTGTGATGCCCTTTGCTTTTAATGATGTCATAACCTTATCTACTGCCTCGTTGATGATGTCATCAGGTTTCGGCACTGGTATTATCATCACTTGGGTAGGAGCCAACTTTGGAGGAAGAACTAATCCTTCATCATCTGAATGTGTCATAATTAGTCCCCCTATCAAACGAGTTGAAACTCCCCAACTAGTCGCCCAAACGTACTCTTCTTTATTGTTTTCGTTTGAAAACTTAACATCAAAAGCTTTGGCAAAATTTTGACCCAAGAAGTGAGAAGTTCCTGCTTGAAGTGCCTTTGCGTCCTGCATCAGTGCTTCGATAGTATAAGTATCTTCTGCTCCAGCAAATCGTTCATTCGCTGTCTTTACTCCTTTGATGACTGGCATCGCCATATATTCCTCCGCAAAGGTGGCATATACATTTAGCATTTGTAAAGTTTCGTCTACCGCTTCTTGAGAAGTGGCATGTGCAGTGTGCCCTTCTTGCCAATGAAATTCAGCAGTTCTCAAAAACAAACGGGTCTTCATTTCCCAGCGGACTACATTGGCCCATTGGTTAATCAAAAGTGGTAAATCTCTATAGGATTGAATCCAATCTTTATAGGTATTCCATATGATGGTTTCACTGGTAGGACGTACAATCAATTCTTCTTCCAATTTTGCATCTGGATCTACCACAATGCCTTCCCCATCTGGATTATTCATTAGACGATGATGGGTCACTACAGCGCACTCTTTGGCGAATCCATCTACGTGCTTAGCTTCTCGGCTCAGAAAGCTTTTTGGGATAAATAAAGGAAAACTGGCATTGACATGACCTGTATCCTTAAACATGCGATCTAGCTGATCACGCATATTTTCCCAAATGGCAAATCCATATGGTTTTATGACCATACATCCTCTTACAGCAGAGTGGTCTGCCATATTAGCTCTTTTCACGATATCATTATACCATTTGGAATAGTCTTCCGTTCTGGAAGTGATTACTTTTGACATAAACTAAGAGATAAAATTAGGTGTTTAATTAGTGAGTGTTAATAAAAGCGATTTTTAGTTAAATATTCTTAAATTGGTACGGTTTTGAGCCATTTTATGTGACAATCGATTCCCCCCAAGTCTTAAGTATAGATTACAAGGCGTGATTTAAGTGTTTTTAACTACTTTTCTAGCTTTTTTAATCTATTATTAACATAATATTAGAATCAAAAGTAATAAATTACAACTGTTTCTTTAAGAGAGTTACACAATTACTGATTAAATCAATAAATATGAAAATCAATAAAATTTCAATCCTTAGTTTGCTTTTAACCTTGGGTATTTTCTCAAGCGCAAACGCTCAATTCGATGACATCTATTACAATCCAGATGATACGCAGTATCAGGAACAGGATTATGTAGACAATAGTCAAGAAGATTCTTCATATGATGACGCGGCATATGATAATGCTAGCTATGAATACGAAAACGAAGTAGATGACTACGATTACTACTATAGTTCTAGAATAAAGCGTTTTAGAAGACCTTACTCAGGTTTTGGGTTCTATGACCCTTGTTATGTGGATTATAACTATTATGACCCGTTTTATACTAGAAACTTCAATAGCTTTGGCAACCCATATGGTGGAACTAGCATCTACGTTAGTTTCGGAAATGGCTTTGTAAATAGATGGAGTCGATGGAATAGAAATAGATTCTTTGGAAACAGAGGCCGGTTTTACAATCAATATGCTTACAACCCATATAATCCTTTTGGATTTAA
>CAYWOZ010000016.1:6678-8500 GCA_964458675.1 uncultured Saprospiraceae bacterium | reverse complement strand
TGGATTTAACAATAGATTCAATAACGGGTTCGGAAACCCATACGGATTTAATAATTTCGGAAGATTCGGAAGAAGTAGTTTCGGTGGTGGATTCAATAATGGGTTTAGTAGTGCAGCTTACTGTCCTCCAGGATATTACGGAGGTGGTGCATCAGTTGCTACAACAAATCGGTCAAACAACATCTATAGTGGACCTAGAACTATTGGATCTGGTAGAACTTCTACGACTAGAGGTAATGGTACGGTAAGAAATACTCCTACAAATACTTCTAGAAATCAGAGTGTAAGAGGAGGAACAGGTACTGTAAACTCAAGAAGCAATACTACTGGAAGAACATCTTCTAGAACTCGTATAAATAGTGGTAACTCTAATACTACAAGATCAGCAACGAGATCAACTTCTCCAACTGTGAAGCAGGATCGTTCTACTCTTTACAAAGGAAATACTAGCCGTAGTAAAAGTGGTAACAGGACTATTAGACAGAATTCGAATATTAACAATAATAAGCCTTCTAGAGCTAACAGTAACGCTACGAGAGGTTCTTCTTCAACTAGATCAAGAAGTGTTTCTCCATCGAGATCATCTTCTAGTAAGTCAAGAAGCTACTCTCCATCTAGAAGATCATCTTCTAGCAAGTCAAGAAGTTACTCTCCATCGAGATCATCTTCTAGTAAGTCAAGAAGCTACTCTCCATCTAGAAGATCATCTTCTAGCAAGAGTTCTTCAAGGTCTTCTTCTAGCAGATCTTCAAGAAGAGGAGGTAAGTAATACTGGCTCAACATAAAGTATAAAGCCAATAGTGGGTGGAAACGTAAAGTTTTCATCCACTATTTTTTCGCCCATATATAACATATTGAGAAGTAAACTTTAATTCTCTATTAACACCATTATTTTATCAAAAATATTAATTTACATTAAGAGAGTTACAAATACTGATTTAACCAATTTTTTATGAAAAGTAAGAAAAATTTAATTTTAAGCTTTGCTTTCTTTCTGAGTTTGATAACTGTAGTCCAAGCAAAGTTTGATGATTTGTATTACAATCCAGATGAATCTATAGCTTACGTAGAAAGCGATTTTCATGCTTCATCTTATGATGATATTCCAACTTACGATGATGCGGATTATGAATTTGATGACTATGATTTTTATTACAGTTCTAGAATCAAACGTTTTAGAAGACCCTACACGGGCTTTGGGTTTTATAATCCTGTGTATGTAGATTATAATTATTATGCCCCTAGTATCTGTGAAGTCCTTTGGGAGTCAGGTATTAACCTTTACGCAGGTTCAAATATTTATATTAATTGGGGTTGTTTTGTAGTAAATGAGAAATCTAGAAGACGTTCTAGATTAGCGTATAGCAGGTACAATAAATGGTTTAATCCGAATGGTTATAACAATCAATTTTTAGGGGCTAGATTTTCTTGGACAAATAATAACCCATACTTAAATGGTGTTTATAATAATCCAAATTGGTACAATTATTCAAATTCATATTGCCCACCAGGTTACAATGGAGGAGCTAATAGAGTAAGAAATACGACGCCAGTTAGAAATGTAAATAGTAGCCCGAGAGTTACAGGCTCAAACAGACTAAGTACAACGCCAAGTGCAGTAGTGGTAAGGAGAAGTACATTGAAACCTGTAAGTGTAGGTGGAAAAGCAGTTACATCTCGTAATTTTTCATTGCCTAAGTCTTCAGTAAAATCTCTTGCAGCAAATAAAAGGAAGGCAAAGTCTAGTGCGGATAGGAAAAGAGCTACTCAAAATCGTCTAAGTGCTAATACCAATAGAGCTTCACAGACGCGTAATAATAAT
>CAYWOZ010000016.1:0-6578 GCA_964458675.1 uncultured Saprospiraceae bacterium | reverse complement strand
CCACTATTTTTATATCATATATGGTCTAAACAATTCTTTTAGTTCTAAACAAAACATTTACTTTTGTTACAAATTCAGGTATATGAAAATTAAAAAGGAATATTGGTTTTTACTTTACTGTTGTCTGTTATGCTGTGGTAGCGGATTTGCACAAACTGCAGTGGAGTCTCTTCGATATACAGAGCTGTTTCCTAGTGGTACAGCGCGGAATGTTGGCGTAGGAGGAGCTATGGGCTCACTCGGAGCCGACTTTGGAGCACTAAGCTCAAACCCAGCAGGCCTTGGGGTGTATAGGAAGTCAGAATTCACCATTTCTCCAGCAGTTTTGCTTACAAATATCAATAGCGTACTCAATGGCGATACGGATATGGATGCTAGCAATACACATTTTGGAGTAGAGAATTTAGGCCTAGTTTTTTATAAAGGTTATGACAATCAAAAACTAAAATCTTTCAACTTTGCTGCGGGTATAAATCGATTAGTTAACTTCAATAGGAGAGTAGAATATAGCGGTAGAACTGGAGGGTCTATAGTCAATAGTTTTGTGGATAATGCTCAAGGATTATTTGCAGGCGATTTAGATCCAGCGGCAAGTGGTCTTGCACTTGATGCCAATGCTATATTCAATATTGAAGATGATTTCTATGGGTCTGATTTTGTAGATGCGGATGGGTATCTATTTTTTGACCCCATTGAAAGAGATGAAACAATAACGACCACTGGCGGTATTAGTGAATTGTTTTTGTCTCTAGGCTTCAATATATCTGATAAGCTATATTTAGGCGGTTCGTTTAGTGCTCCGATAGTCCGTTTTGAAGAAACACGAGAATATGTCGAAACTGACGCAAATACTCAGGTGATTGATTTTTTCCGCAATCTTGATTACGGTCAAACCTTGACCACTACTGGAATAGGGGTAGGTTTTAAATTAGGGGCTATATACAGGATTACTAATCAACTACGTGTTGGAGCTTCCGTCCATTCGCCTACGCGCTATAGGCTCTCTGATGATTTAGTTACTTCTTTGGATTATTTTTTCATTGATGAGCAGGACCCTAGTTTGCCTTTAATAGATGGAACAGCAACCTCTGACGTCCAGCAATTTGATTATGTATTAAGAACGCCATGGAGGTATAGTGGCGGGCTATCTTTGGTTTTACGAAAATTCGGATTTATCAGTTTTGATTTGGAATTTTTGGATTATTCAGCTTCTAGTTATGACTTCACATTGGATGTTGATAATTCACAAAATCAAATAGCGCAAGAAAACGCCAATGAGGACATATCTCTTAGCTTCCAAAATGCCTTAAATGCTAAAATAGGTGTTGAATATTTAATCAAGAAATTTAGACTTAGAGCGGGATATGGCTTATATGGTAATCCATTCGCAGAATCAGAGGATTCTGGTAGAAGCGCACTAAGCCTGGGAGCAGGAGTGAAAGGGGAAAGAGTCTATCTAGACCTTGCATTTAGTACCAATTCTTCTGAAGAGGCATATACTCCTTATGCGACCTTTGTTGATGAGCAACAGCTGGTAATAAGCGATATACGGGCTAATAGCTTTATTTTGACTTTTGGGTATAGATTTTGATGTATACATTATCTAGTAATAGTAAGGTAATTAAACGTTAAATCACTGATTATCAGTGTTTTTTCAAATTAAATTTTGACTTCTTAAAGAGTTAAAAATCAGATGGTTAGCATTTTGTGATTTAAGGTTTTCAAAAAATTACCGAACTATTCATCTAAGTATGTGTATTTAATTTCAGAGCTTAAATGACTGCGAAACAAGCCTTTAGCGCCTTTTTTATCCTTCTTATTCCCTTTTTGACATTAGCGCAAAAAGAGGACTCTGGTGCTGCAAACTCCTTTTTTGCAGTAGACGAAAGAAAAA
This sequence comes from uncultured Saprospiraceae bacterium, assembly GCA_964458675.1. Lineage (GTDB taxonomy): Bacteria > Bacteroidota > Bacteroidia > Chitinophagales > Saprospiraceae > JALZVN01. The sequence continues at coordinate 4,684 of CAYWOZ010000016.1, read as the reverse complement.
TTGTAGAAACAAAGTGGCGATATACTTATGCCATGCATCTGGAGTCAAATACTGTCATACATCAGGCAGCTGAAGATTATGAATTTTTTCTTTATTTCAAGTACGACTATACATATCAACAATTCCTAAATGGAGAGTTTGACAACGGAATTTGGAGCATCAACGGAGATGAGCTTTTCTACAAATTTAAGCACATCAACAAGTTTGTAATTAATGACATCGATAAGGATAAATTGATCCTTGAATTCAACCAGCCAAATAGTAAAGGAACCTATCAATATCATTTTATCTCAGTAGAATCAAAAGATGCTCCCTTTGTAAAACCTGCGAATGAGTTGCCAGACATAAATGTTGAAGCATTAGATCCAAAGCAAAGCAAAAAAAGATGGTGGGCTACCAAACGAAAGAAAAGACAAAAAAAGAAGAAGGTACAAGATGTAGCAGGTACCTATATCAATATTGAATTGATTGGTGGAGGATATTATGGCGGCCTCGATCCTGTAATTAGAGATTATATTCACATTAAAAGTGATGGTCGACTTATCAAAGAACATAAAAGTTTAAATAATGGACTGTCTGTAGTCAAGAAAAATATAAGCAGAGACGAACTAGAAGATTTTGCCGAATACGTGATCAAACAGAAGTTTTTTGACTTTGAAAGAATCTATGATTGTGATACTTCTATTTGTCAAAAGAGAAAGGCCAATTCTCCAACACCAATTCCTTTAAGGTTAGCCATCGCTTATGGTAAAAGGAAAAAGGTGGTCACCATAGCTATATGGGGAGAAGATGATAGACGAGTCCAGTATGTAGATTATCCACCGGCCCTGGATAATATTATAGACGCAGTACAAAGAATGGCACACCGTTTAGATGATACCTATCAAGTTAGAAAGTAAGCATCTAATCACAAAACAGGCGCCCCCAATATTGAACCTTATCTTTTTTCAATAGACAAATTAGCCTTACCTTTAGGTTCAAATAACATTGATCAATTGAGCCAACGAAATAAGCTTAAAAAGTTCGCAGACATTCTGCGATTCCCGAATGTTTATGAAAATTTCAATCCACTATCTCCTTTATTACAGAATGGAGATGTTCATGAAATAGACATGAAGGGTAAGTGGAATACGAAGCATTTCAAACGGAATGCAAAAATTTGCCTTGAATTGGCTTGTGGGAGAGGAGAGTATTCCCTAGCCTTAGCTGAGCGGTATCCTGACACACATTATATTGGATTAGACATTAAAGGCGCCCGAATCTGGCAAGGTGCAAGTAAAGCTATTGAATCTAAATTTGATAATGTAGCTTTTGTAAGAGCAAGAATTGAAAATATAACTTCCTTTTTTGATAAGGGAGAAGTGTCTGAAATGTGGATTACTTTCCCAGATCCATTCTTAAGAGAAAGCAAGGAGAACAGAAGATTGACTTCTCATAATTTTTTGAACCGCTACTTACACTTTCTCAGTCCAGAAAATGTTTTACATCTAAAGACAGATTCTCCAGAGTTGTATGAGTTTACCCTAGAGTCTTTGGCGTCCTATAACCGCGCTACAATTAAGGAGCACTATGAGGATATTTACAGCCTCCCTGAACTCCCGCAGTCAGACTTAGTTTTTAAAACCTATTATGAGAAAAAGCACTTAGCCGATTCAAAAACAATCAAGTATATTCAGTTTCATTTGGACATAGACTAGTTCAAAACAATTTTTATACAGCCAAAAATATTTTACAAGAATGGATGCAAAAGCACTCTATGAATTAAGTAAAACCTATTTATCTGGAGTCCATTCTCCTGATGAGGAAGTGCAAATGGAAGAACTGATGAAAGTGCTTCACTTTCATGAATGGAAATATGCGGTACAGAACAATCCCGTCATCAGTGACAAAGAATATGATACGCTTTATAAAATGCTCGAAACATTAGAAGCCAAGCATCCCAATAAGGTAATGCCAGATTCTCCTACCCAGAGAGTTAGCTCTGACCTAAGTAATAAGTTTCCTACGGTTCCCCATTTAGTGCCTATGCTATCCTTGGATAATTCCTATAACCTAGAAGATTTAGAGGACTTTGATAAACGGATAAAAAAACTAATTGATATAGACCAAGCAACTGATATAGAGTATGTGGTAGAGCCAAAATTCGATGGCGGAAGTATAGCTCTGATCTATGATCAAAATCAATTAAATAGAGGCGCTACTAGAGGGAACGGAGCCAAAGGGGATGAGATTACGTTGAATGTTAGAACCATGAAAAGTATTCCATTGTCTGCCAATTTTAAGGCTCATGGAATCACTAAGGTAGAGTTGAGAGGTGAAGCATTGATTCGTAAAGATATTTTTGACCAGGTAAATGAAATTAGACAATCAGAAGGCCAAGAGCTTTTTGCCAATCCTAGAAATGCTGCGACTGGAGGTCTTCGAATGAAGGACCCTAAACAAACGGCGCAAAGAGGTATTGAGGCCTTTATTTATCAGTTGGGATATGCCGTCAATGAAGAAGGAAAAAATGTAATGAATAAGTTCACTACTCATTTTGAGACTATTTCTTTATTGGGGGATTTAGGTTTTAAGATTCCAAAAGAAGAAACTAAAGTTTGTAAAAACATCAAAGAAGTTTTTGACTTCTGTAAGCATTGGGAAGAAAAGAGAGAGACTTATCCCTATGAAATAGATGGAATGGTTGTAAAGGCAAACAGTCTAGACATTCAAGATCAATGCGGCCTCACCAGTCATCATCCAAGATGGGCGATTGCTTTTAAATTCAAAGCAAAACAAGCGACCTCCACTTTATTGAATGTAGAATACCAGATAGGGAAAATTGGTTCAGTTACCCCTGTAGCCAAAATAGAGCCGGTTGCTTTGGCTGGAGTAACGGTTTCTTCAATCTCACTACACAATGAAGATTTTATAGTAAGCAAAGATTTACGATTAGGAGATACTGTATTGGTAGAGAGGGCAGGGGACGTGATTCCATACATCGTTAAGTCGATGGAAGAATTAAGAGATGGGACAGAGAAGAAAATTGATTTTCCTAAAGAATGCCCATCTTGCCAAACCAAATTGATAAGAGCGGAAAGCGAAGCAGCATGGCGCTGCCCGAATGGGTTTTGCGAGGCTCAAGTTTTACAAAAAATGGTCTTTCACGTATCCAAAGATGCGATGGATATCGATGGTTTTGGAAAATCTATAGTAGAAAAATTTTACGAGCTAGGCTTTATCAAATCTATTGCCGATATCTATAATTTGGAATATGAAAAAATTGCTGAGCTAGAGGGTTTTGGCCAACGCTCTATCGAAAACCTGAAAAAGGCTATTGACAAGGCAAAGCAAAATCCAATCTCAAGAGTATTGCATAGTCTAAGTATTCATCACTTGGGTAAAAAAGCTTCCAAGCTATTGGCTCAAGAAATTGAACATATCATGGATTTGAGTAAATGGAACGAAGAATCATTTACTCAAATCAAAGACATAGGACCAGTTGTGGCCCAGAATGTCAGCGCATTTTTTAGAGAAGAAGAAAACCTAGATCTCTTGAGAGAAATGGAAGCCAATGGTGTAAATTTTAATCAGACAGAAGAAGACAAGCCTTTGGAGGTAGCGGAGGATGCCCCACTAGTAGGCAAGTCCATATTATTTACAGGTTCTCTTCAACAGATGGGGAGAAAAGAAGCACAAGGCTTAGCAGCCACTGCTGGAGCAAAGAATATTAGCGCTGTAAGTAAGAAATTAGACATATTAGTAGTGGGTGAAAAAGCGGGTTCAAAACTCAAAAAAGCGCAAGATATCGGCACGATTCAAATTATGTCCGAGCAAGAATTTCTGGATCTCATCCAACATGGGAGCTAATAGCTTCCTTTTTAAGTAAAATCGCTATAATTGAAGCTATTATGACAATCATTTTAGCTAAATATTCGTTCTTTAGAGTGAATTTAGATCGTTTATATGATAAAGTCTGAACGATTCAAAATATACTTTTATATATCAACTGTTATGAACAAATCAACCTTTACTTTTTTCCTTTCATTTGTCTTTCTTTTTATTCAGTCCTCAGCACTTCAGGCGAAAACAGTTGAAGTAGTCGTTCAAGGAGTTAATTGTAGCAATGTTAATGAAATGCACATCTATGAATTTGATGGATTGGGCTTTCATCAGGCTCAGACAACAGTTAAAAATGAGAATGACGAATTTGTTTTTAAGGTAAAAACAAAGAATAGAATATTTCGATATGTAGGTGTAGAAGTGGGAAAGTTCAAAAGTGTTGTTTTAGGGGATGAAGATAAAGTAGTACTTAAAGGGAATTGTGGAGCATTCAACAAAGCTACAGTAGCAGAAGGTCTCAATCATGAATACAATACGATGATGAATACGATTCGCAGCTATGCTGGTACCGAAAAAAGTATTGGAAGTCGGTTTGCAAGAGGGTATAGAGATCCAGTCAAGAAAAAAGCTTTAACAGAAGAATATGCTGTTCTTGATCAAAAAAAGAGAGACCTTATTCAGAGCTATGCTGAAAAAAATAAATGGCTAGGAGAGGTTGCTAAATTGTATACTTACTTTAGTTTTCAAAATAGTGGAACAGACTTACCCAACGAAGTAGAATATTTTGGACAAGAATATTTCGGCCAAGCAGATTTAGGGAGTGATGCATATGACAACATGCCTTTGCTTTTTGATGTCTTTA
>CAYWOZ010000015.1:0-28709 GCA_964458675.1 uncultured Saprospiraceae bacterium | reverse complement strand
ATTGATTATTATTTCAACATCGTAAAATAGGAATAAATCTTTATATGTCAGAGGGGAATATGTATGAATTTGCGAAAATTCGCTAGCGATGCCATTTGCAACAATATTATAGTCTTTTTCACTACGAAAAGAGGCACTTGTCCTGATTATTATCCTTTTTTGAAGGCAATTATTGGAACAAAGTAACTTAGAATGGGACGTTAGCCACTATTTCTAAATCATATCCAACTAAGCCAACTCGCTTTTTAGGATTATTTGTCAGAAGATTGATTTTACGAATATTCATCTCTCGAAGGATTTGAGCTCCTACTCCAAAGTCTCTTTGGTCCATATCAATATCTTCTTTATGAATACTGTTTCCAAACAATTTAGAAAGATTCGTATTGGAAGTTTGGTGTCTCATGAAAACCACGAGTCCAGCTCCTTTTTTCTCAATAGCATGGATGGCGTCTTGAAGACTGGATTTGCTGTTTTCAAATAGGAAACCAAATATATCTGTAGCGTCATCTTGAGAATGGACCCGAACATAGACGGCGTCATTTGCTGACCAATTCCCAATTTTGATAGCAACGTGATTCTTATTGTTCGTTAACTCCGTAAAAGTGGTGATTTCGTATTTCTTGTCTCCATTTTGAATTTGCCTTGTATTGTTTTTAGAAATCAACTTTTCCCTTTGTAGCCTATACGCAATCAAATCTTTGATGCTAACCAATTTGACGTCTAACTTAGTTGCCAACTCCATTAACTGCGGTAATCTAGCCATGGTGCCATCTTCATTGAGTATTTCTACAACTACACCTGCAGGTTTGAAGCCTGCTAGTCTAGCTAAGTCAACAGCCGCTTCAGTATGCCCACTTCTCCTCAATACTCCTCCTTCTTTCGCAATTAATGGAAATATATGGCCTGGCCTAGAGAATTCATTTGCTTTTGCCTCTTCATCTACCATTGCTAAGATAGTAGTTGCTCTATCATAAGTAGATATACCTGTAGTGCAGCCCTTTAGTTTATAATCTATCGATACGGTAAATGCTGTCTCATGCAAATCAGAGTTATTTGGAACCATCATCTGTAGCTCCAATTTGCTGGCTCGTTTTTCCGTAATCGGAACACATATGAGGCCACGTGCATGAGTAGCCATGAAATTGATAATCTCAGGAGTAATAGATTCTGCAGCACAAATAAAGTCACCTTCATTTTCTCTGTCTTCATCATCTACTACAATGACAACCTTTCCAGAAGCAATGTCTTTTATCGCCTCCTCAATAGTGTTTAATTTATCCAATTTAGATTCTTTTTGTGGGTTCCCAGATATTACTATCGATTCCATTTATATAATCTTTAAATCCCAACAATAGGGCTAAGTTCATGTAGTTAAAATACCGAACATGCCGCAAAGCTAATATGTTTATACCAATTAATTGGCACATTTTATCAAATACAGGTAAGACTATATACCATAGGGCTTGAATAATTAAAAATATCAGCATAAACGGCTGACTAGTAACAACTAAGTATATGTTTGCTAGTAGTATGATAATCATCAAAATAGGTCCTATGTATCGAATTACTTTGTGACTAAAGAAAACAAATCCAAGTGTATTTACAGGAAGTAAAAAGCGTCTAAAAATGGCCATGTTTTGGAAGTTTCCACTAGAAATACGGCGCTTTCTTTTAAATTCTTCTTGGAATGTAGCTGCCGTCTTTTCATAACAAATAGCCTCGGGGTCACTTATCGCTTTATAGCCTTTTATCATTGTCTTCATGCAAAGAAAAAAATCATCCACTCTTAGGTACGTTGGGATAAGAGTAAAGCAATTTGCTCTTATAGCAAAGCAACCTCCGAAGGCACCCATGAGTTTGCCGAAAACTACTCCTTCTCTATGTTTTAGCTTCGTTTCTCGATTTAAATAAGTTGACTCAGATTGAGACACTTCGAAGGTGTCTTTTAGACTATTAAAAATATGACTGTCAACGATTCCTATTTTAGGATCTGTAAAGTGACGCACGAGGTTATAGATGGTGAATTTGTCAAACATAACATTGGCATCTGTAGATATAAAAACATCATTATCACTTAACTCATTTTTAATTTGAATTTGTTCTACAAGGTAATTTAGAGTGCCAATTTTTCCAGATCGCTGTGGCATGATAAGAAATTCAATGGTGTACCTACTTTCAGCTATATAATCTTGGATTAGTTTGTTGGTATTATCTGTGGAGTTGTCTGAACCTAGATGAATCTCTATATTTTCAGCAGGATAGTCGTTGTTATTTATGGACTTGAGTTTTTCAATAATGACAGATTCTTCATTGTGTGCTGCTATGAGAACGTAGACATTTGGATAGGTACTTAATTTGGGAGCAATCTGCTCATTGTTTGCAGATAATATTTGGAGTAAGAATGGATATATGATGTAAGTGTAAACCAATAAAAAAAGACAAATCCAAAATACTATTTGTACTATATTCATTTATCTCAATTGATAAACGAAATTAAGAAGCATAAGCCAATTTCTTAGCAATTATAGATTCATTTTTTTTGAATTTTTTGTACTCTTCTATTAAGTTCTTTGCTGTTTCTAGGTTATCATATTCATTGATAACCAATTGTTGCGCATTTTTTCCAAGCTTTGAAAGCGAGCCATTACTTCTGTAGCAGTAATCTAATGCTTCAATGAACTGATCTGCAGTATCTGCTACTAATACATGCTCCTTGTGCTGAGCGTCAATTCCTTCTAAACCAAGTTGGGTTGTTAAGACTACTTTTCCTAGGGCCATTCCTTCCAGGATCTTAGCACGCATGCCGCTACCAGACAATAGAGGAACTATCATCACGGTGTGTCTGTTAATGAATTTTTTGGCATCATTTACTTCACCGTATACTTTTACATTTTTGTAGCGAGCATTTATTAAAGTAGCAGGTGTATTTCTTCCCGCCACATGTAATTTTAGGTTTGGGTATTTTGTCAATAATTTGTCCCAAACATTATCAAGAAACCATTTTAGCCCTTCTAAATTAGGCATCCAATCCAATGAACCAATAAAGGAAAGAGAAATTTCTTTTTTATAAGAACGGTTGTCAGGTTTGTATACTGAGGTGTCTAATCCTATTGGTGTAACTAAACCAGTATTTTTGTATCCTAATTTTCTAAATGTATCTAAGTCTTTTTGAGAAATCGCAATCATCAAATCATAATTGTTGAGTTGCTTAATCTCATATTTTCTTAGCTTCCTAGTGAGATATTTAAGGTAAATTTTCTTCAGAAATGGGGTTGTATTTTGAGCTACTCTTGACCAAATTTCATGCTCTACATTGTGTGCCCGCATAGCAATCATTGCGTTGGAGTACTTTCTTATTATCGGTACATATGGTGCCATATATAGCGTCTCCAACTGTATGATATCATATGTTTTTTCTTTCAACATCGCAATTAATTGCTTCGTGAAATCAGGACATACAAACCTGGAAATGTGATAAGATTCACTTGAGAAAAGATTAAAAAATGCATCCTTTGCATTTATAGTGTTATCTAACTCCGTATAGTACGCTTCCTTAAAATGTTTGAAAGATCCATTTACGCTACTTACATCACAGAAGTGTTTTGATGTATTCATAGCTAAGAGTGATACCTCACAACCTAATTGATGCAAGGCTTTGCTGAGATTCATTACAGCAATGCTTTCACCGTCTTTTAATGGATAAGGGAACTTCTTACAGAGCTGAAGTAATCTCATATTGTAAATCGTTTAATACTTAAAGCTTTGGCATTTATGCTAAGGCACTGAATGCGCATAAAATAATCAGTAAAAAAATGAGTGTAAAATTTTGAAGCGTATACGCTAGTCTTTAAGTGTCAAACAATAACTATTAAGGTATCTCGAAGCCAAAAATAGCTTTTTTTTTAATTTAAAATTGGGGTTTGTAAAAGAAAATTTAACTTTTACTTAATATTTCTTCTTGTCCTGCTTTCCAAGGAGGGCTAACAATGCATAAAAATGTCAATTTCTCTTCTCCAATATTGCGTACATACTGTTGAACGCCTTTTTTAATGAGGAAAACCTCATTTTTTTTTACCGTAAATTCTTCATTTTCTATACAAATAACACATTCTCCATTTAAGATGTAGTACAATTCATCATTTTGAAGAATATGCGGCAAAGAACTTTTTCCAACCCCTAGACCCCCGTGAGCCAAGCTGTATGGGAGATCTAATCCCTCTTTATCCGGATGTAGAATTTCTCGTATGATAGTTGCATCTCCTGCTGAAAATGCAGTAGTCTCTTTGACTTTATTATGAATGTAAGCGTCCATATATATGTTCATTCAGGTTAAAAACGTCACTTAGGTTCTATTTGCTGTGCTGCAAACTATGAATTTATGACAAGAATTGTACAAAACTTGATCCAGATCTATGATTTCTATACTTAGCGCATGTTAGTTGAACTAAATTCATGTGCCCATTCTATCCTGCAAAGATATTTCTAAATTGCCTTCGCAGGATAGATACTCTCTATCCTTTCTTTCGCGTAGGCGTATAGCCGAAGCTCGACAAACGGAGTGCGTTAGAGATTAGTGGTGGTAGCGGCATTCGTTTTTTTTGCGATGACTTGTAGAGACGGCGATTCATCGCGTCTCTATCGTGTGCGGAAAAAAAAACGAATATAGCGAACGACACGACCGCACTTTTTAGCTGCGGGAATCCCCAAAAAATTAACTATTTTCGCGCTATAATGATAGAAGTCAGTAACATAAAAAAAGCATATGGCCAGCTTGAAGTTTTGAAAGGAGTAGACTTATTCATCAATCAAAAAGAGGTGGTAAGTATCGTCGGAAAATCGGGTGCCGGTAAAAGTACTTTACTTCATATCATGGGTGCTTTAGATAAGCCCGACAGCGGGTATATTCGTTTAAACGATAAGGATATCACCAGTCTAAATAAAAAAGAAATTGCGCTCTTAAGAAATGAACAAATTGGATTCATTTTTCAATTTCACTATCTGCTACCTGAGTTTACTGCTTTAGAAAATGTTTGTATTCCGGGGCAAATTAAAAAGACGCCTAAAAATGAGGTCGTAAAGAAAGCAAAATCGCTATTAGATTACTTAGGATTGAGTGAACGGCTAGAACACAAACCCAATCAGATGTCAGGTGGAGAGCAACAGCGCGTAGCGGTGGCAAGGGCTTTAATAAATGACCCAAAAGTAATATTCGCTGACGAGCCAAGTGGGAATTTAGATTCTGGAACTTCTAAGGAATTGCACGATTTGATTTTTGATCTTCGGAAAGATTTTGGACAAACATTCGTGATTGTTACTCATAATGAAGAACTCGCAGAGATGAGTGATCGCAGACTTTTAATGGTAGATGGTAAAATAGTCCTTTAGTCCTGCATAGCGTACTCAGCAGCAAGCCTACCTGACTTGAGTGCAGCATCTATAGACCCATTGAGCAAATAGTCTCCTGCACAATAAATGTAATCTCCTACCTTGCATTCTTTTTTATCTAAATGGAATCTCACTTGTTCTTGATTTGGTAGGGCTTTCTGTACATGATAGTGTTTAATGTACTTCCACTTTTCGGTTTGACTTCCAAACCAATCTTTACATTCTGATTTGATTTGTGATTCGATATCAACAGTGTATTCACTTCCAAAAATACTGACTGCAATCTGGTGCTTTAGTTTAGGGGCATATGCCTTGCTTACATTGCTCATCACTGAAATATTATTTATCAATGATTTCTTCTTTGAAACTATACCTACTAACCTTTTATTATGAGGAGCTTGATCTGACTCGAAATATATTGTGTTGGATGATTGCCACTTTGTTTTATACGATGACCCATTGAGTAACCCTTGCATTGGCGCCGCCAGTATAATTTTATCTCCTACAAAATTTTTGCCTGATGCGACTTGAACTGTTTTAGTGCTTATCGATTTAACTTCTTCGTTTAAGTGTATGTTTTCATTTGGAAGTGCTTTAGCCAATTGAGCACTTAAGGAACCCATCCCGTTCACTGGAACACTTGCTAAACTTGACGCAAATTTTCCATAAAGAAACAAAAACATGGCGCTGGAAGTCTCCAATTCTTTGTCAAAGAAAACACCTGAGAAAAAAGGAATAAAAAAGTGATTAATCATTTCTTTCTCAAATCCAAAATTGACTAGAAATGCATGTGTAGACATAGAGGTATCTACACTATCTGAGTTTTGCCAAAATTGCTTAGCTACCTTTCTCAACTTCAGCAATCGGAGTTTATCCGTGTAGCTGCCTACTCTCGAGAATAAAGTACTAAAAATGGCATTAGGTCTACGAAGCGGGTCTCCTATAGTTTCTAAATATCCTTGGTCATACAATATTAAAGAGCCTGGAGAAAAGTGTTTGAGCTTTAGGTTATTGTAATCAAAGAAATGCCGACCTTCCTGATAATTAGGGAGATATACCTGAAATCCATGATCTACTATGTGCCCATTAATGTGGCTAGATTGTACTCTTCCGCCTAAAGACAGCCCCTTTTCCAATAGCTGAAAAGAATGGCCATTTTGCTGTAGGGTAGTAGCTGCCGCCAGTCCTGCCAGCCCACCTCCAATGACAATAAAGTGCATATTTATAAATTGACTTGATTAATGGGGGATCCGCTTAAAAATGCTTCTATATTTTTTTCTACGCCTGCCATTAATCTGGTTCGAGATTCTACCGAAGCCCATGCGATATGAGGTGTAATTTTTACATTTCTTATTTGATAAAAAGGATGATTAAGTGGCGCTGGTTCTTCATTCAATACATCCAATAAAGCAGCAGATATATCTTCGTTGATGAGCGCTTCCGCGAGTTCCATTTCATTGATCAAGCCACCACGACCAGTATTGATAAGTATGGCTGATTTTTTCATTTTCGAAAGACTTTCAGCATTAATAACATTACGAGTACTATCGTCAAGATTAGAATGAAGACTCAATACATCACTTTCCGTAAATAGGGTATTTAGATTAACCTTTCGAACATTTGCTTCTTCAATAGGTGTATCAGATTTCCGGCAAACGATTACATCCATTCCAAATGCACTAGCTATTTGCGCTACTTTTTTACCAATATCTCCATAACCTAAAATTCCAAATGTCGAACCACTTAACTCATGAATAGGATTTACCGTAAAAGAAAAATCTGGGCAAATAGACCAGTATCCTTTCTTTACTAGATTGTTGTGCTTTCCTGGCTGGTTTAGCCAATGCAGCAACATGGCAAAAGCATGCTGCGCTACTCCTGTGCTGCTGTAATTACTAACATTGCAGACAGGAATACCTTTTTCTTTACAAGCTCCAATATCAACATTATTATAGCCTGTCGCAGACACACAGACTAGCTGCAATTTATTACAATGAGAAAGAAAGTCTCGATCTATGACAAATTTGTTTACAATCAGAATGTCAGTATCGATACATCTTTCATATGCCTGAGCAAGTGTACTCCTGTTGTATACTTGGAGAGCTCCATGCACACCAATTCCATCCCAAGTAAGATCACCTGGATTTAAGGTGTAGCCATCTAAGGCAACAATTTTAACCATGGGGAAAGGATTCTAAAAAAATACGAAGTAAAGGAGAATCAATACTACAAGGGTAACACCAATAACGATAGTCCAAAACTGTTTTGCTTGTTTCGCTTCGTAGGCCTCTTTTTTCTTTCTACGAGCTTCTTTTGACATTGCCATATCTATGATAAATTGATTATGTACCAATTTACTAAAAAGAATAGCTTAGCAAAAGAAATATGTCAAAAAAGAGATGTGGATCTACTCTAAAGCCTTAATTCCAAGCAAAGTAGTCAGGCAACTGAGCAATAACACTAAAAGTATTGCCCTTATTCCTCATGATAGTTGACCATAATTTGCCTTTTTGTCTTCCAAAAACGTAATTGTGGTCTAAATCAGCAGTTACCCAACTTCCTAACTCAAATTCTTCTTTGAGCTGTTCAGAAGACCAACCGGAATATCCTAAGAAAAAACGGATATTTTCAGGTTTGATGATTTTATTTGAAATTAGGAAAATAAGCTTTTCGAAATTACCTCCCCAATAAATGCCTTCACCTACCTCTTGACTTTCTTCTAGTAAGTCACCAACATTATGAATATAGTGGAGCGTATCTCTTTGTACAGGGCCTCCGAGATATATCGGAGCATCAAATTCTTCTAATTCAGGCACCAAATCACCTACTTTTGCCTTGTATTGTCTGTTTAATATAAATCCCACAGTGCCATCTTTTTGAGAATGATCACACAGCAGAACTGCAGTCCTTTTAAAATTAGTGTCTACCATGAAGGGTTCCGCGAGGAGCACCTTGCCTTTTTTGACGTCTATGGAATTCATAGTATTGTTGTTTGTAGTTTGTTTTTTAGGGGTTTAATGGTGTCAAATTACATATAATATTTTCGTTTTCCTATACCTTAAAGTTTTATTTTCTAAACGGCTTCAGAAGGCATTTTCCTATCAATACGCTTTAGCATTCCTCTTAATACGTTCCCTTTGCCACCTATTTCATAAAAATGATTACATCCGTCTGCTATCATATTTTGCAAAGTTGAAGTCCATTGGACAGGAGCTGTCAGCTGCTGGATTAGCTTTTGCTGGATTTTTTCAGGATCAGACTCAGCTACACCATCCACGTTCTGATAAATTGGGCAAGTAGGCGCCGCAAAGGAAGTGTTTTCTATGGCAGCCTGTAAACCTTCCTTAGCGGGCTCCATAAGTGGACTATGAAATGCACCTCCAACTGATAATTCAACTGCCATTCTTGCACCATCGGATTTTAGTTTTTCCACCGCTGTTGCTATGGCTGGTTTAGTCCCAGATATAACCAGTTGACCAGGGCAATTATAATTTGCAGCGACTATGGTATCATCGATGTTGGCACAGACTTCTTCTACAGCTGCATCATCCATTCCTACAATCGCGGCCATCGTTGAGTCTGTTAGTTTGCAAGCTTTCTGCATTTCTTGTGCTCTTTGCGACACAAGTGGTAGCGCATCTTCAAACTTTAAAACACCCGCAGCTACCAAGGCGGAAAATTCTCCTAAAGAATGTCCCGCTACTACATCTGGCTTTACCAGATCTTCCGCAGTAAATAATTTTATCATGGAGTGTAGGAATACGGCAGGTTGAGTTACGTTTGTTGCCTTAAGTTCTTCTTCAGATCCAGAAAACATTACACTTGAAAGAGAGAAACCAAGTATGTCATCGGCTTGCTCAAAAAGTTCTTTTGCCTTTGCATGAGAATCATAAAGATCCCTTCCCATACCCACAAACTGAGACCCTTGACCAGGAAATAAAAATGCGTTCATATTTTTTGGTTTTCTTAATGAAGTTTTGCGCTCAATAGATTCAGGAATTCAGAACGGGTTTCATCTGTTTTAAATTGTCCAGTAAATGCTGAAGTCGTAGTTACGGAATTTTGTTTTTGTACGCCGCGCATCATCATACACATATGTCTAGCCTCTATAACTACTGCAGCACCTTGAGGCTTCAAAGTGTCCTGGATGCATTTCAATATCTCATCTGTCAATCTTTCCTGTACCTGCAAGCGCCTCGAAAATACATCAATGATTCTAGGTATTTTACTCAAGCCTACTATATATCCATCTGGTATGTAGGCTACATGGGCCTTGCCAAAAAAGGGTAGCATATGATGCTCGCACATCGAGTATACTTCTATATCTTTTACGACGACCATTTCGCTGTAATCTTCCTTAAACATGGCTCCCATAAGTATTTCTTTAGGATTCATATCATAACCCTGCGTTAAAAACTGCATAGCCTTTGCGGCTCTCTCTGGTGTCTTTATCAAGCCCTCTCTAGACGCATCTTCCCCTATTTCTTCAAGCATAGAATTGTACATCTTAGTTAGCTTTTTCGTCGTTTTTGAGCTGTATTCTTCTGTTTTTTTGTATCCCATTAAATTTGTTTATGAACCAAAATATTCGGTGTAAATGTTCTCTGTCTCTTCAAGTTTAACAGAGTGCAGCTGACATTGTTGTATTTTTGATTCTAATCTTTTCCAGATCAAAACGGCTAAATTTTCGCAGGTCGTCTGCATTCCTGTTGGTAGAAAGTCTACATCTAGGTTTAAGTTTTTATGATCTAATTTTTCAATGACTTCTGACTTGATTATAGCGGCCAGATCCTTTGCATTTATTAGCATTCCAGTTACGGGGTCCGGATCTCCTTTTACAGTGACATATAACGTATAGTTGTGCCCATGGAAGTTTGGATTAGCGCATTTTCCGAATATTTCAATATTCTTTTCATCCGACCAGTCCTTAACCCACAATTTATGGGCAGCATTAAAACGTGACCTTCTTGTCAAAAACACCATGATCGTAATTTCTAAATTTGGCGCGAAAATAAACTATTTTACCATGCTTCGGTAATAAATGTTTGTTGGTTATAGTAAGCTCAAAAATAGCTTAGTAGCAATTTTAGTTAATGTGCACATAATCAATCACTTATAGTAGTATATTGTGCTTGCTTTGTTTCCTTTATTTGGGCCATCCAGTACTAGGCAGAGCCTAGTCTGGACCGCGTCGTTCGCTATATCCGTTTTTTTTTTGGCCGGCGCAAAAATGGGCGCGAGGCCTCGCGCCCCTGCGCCAACGCAAAAAAAAGGATGCCGCTACCACCGCTTGTCTCTGGCGCGCTCCGCTTGCAGCGCTTTAGCTTTCGCTACGCCCTGTATGATTCAAAATCTTATTTCAACTCATTCATCCTATTTTCAATTGCTTTTATCGAATTGTTTTATCTTTCCCCAATAGAATATGCATATTTGAACAAATCATACAGTATAGTTTCTATTGGAAGAAAATAAACAAATATTTAATCGAAGCGCCATCTATTCATTTCTGACGCAAAAAGTGGTTTATCACAGTCTTTTTTGGATAGCGTACTTTATCCTGTTTGTTTTTTTGGAGACGGGTAAAGAAGGGCCAATGGCCACTATGATGAATGAATTCATCAATCTTACTTTTTATGCTATTATCGTCTATGTCAATACGCTTTACCTTATTCCTTACTTTCTTAAAAAAAAGAAGTTATTCACCTATCTCGTGTTGCTTGTAGCCGTCGCATTATTCATCACTCCAATTAAGTTGTTTGCTTTTCACTTTAGATTTTCAGGTGATGAGGTACGCCAAGCAGGTATTATTGCTAACCAGCATTATTTTTACCTAGCCAATTTGTTTGTCGCCTTTGGATCCACCTTAGTGAGTATCATTATTGATTGGATGCAACACCAAAGAGAGCGTACGCTTTTAGAAAATCAGAATATTCAATCTGAACTTAGATTTCTCAAATCTCAAATTAATCCTCACTTTTTATTCAACACTTTGAATAGTATTTATGCACTTACACTCAAGAAGTCAGATGATGCTCCAGAGATTGTAGTTAAGCTGAGTGAGATGTTACGATACATGTTGTATGAATGTAACGAAAAACAAGTCCCTTTGTCAAAAGAAGTTCACTATATACAAAATTATTTAGCCTTAGAACAACTCAGACATGGAGGTAAGATAAGTATCAATTTTGAAGTGGAAGGAAAGGTAGATGGAGAAACCATAGCCCCATTATTATTTGTTCCTTTTTTAGAAAATAGTTTTAAGCATGGAGCGAGTAGAACGATTAAGGATGGATTTGTAGATGTACATTTGAAAATGCTTGAAAAGCAACAAATACAATTTAAAGTAAAGAATAATAAAACGGATACTTTCCCAACGGCCGATCATAGTCCAAAGTCAGGTGGAATTGGTTTGACCAACTTAGATAGAAGGTTAAATATCTTATACCCTAAAAGGCATACCTTGACTATCAATGATAGTCCTAAAGAATATGAAGTTATTTTAGATTTAACACTGTGAGTTGAAATGAGTGGGAAGGCTTAAATCAAATTCACAATAAAATACCAACAGATGATAAATGTAATTATTATTGAAGACGAACCATTAGCACAAGAAATACTGGAAAGCTATATTGCAAAACTGCCACAGCTTAACCTTTTAGCTACCTGTTCAAATGCCATAGAAGGAGGAGCTGCTCTAAAAGAGCATGATGTCGATCTTATCTTTTTGGACATTCGAATGCCTCAAATTACAGGACTTGAGTTTCTTAAGTCACTCAGCAATCCACCATTGACAATTTTTACTACAGCATTACCAAATCATGCTGTCGAAGGTTTTGAACTTGACGCTGTCGATTATTTAGTGAAGCCAATTCCCCTAGATAGATTTATGAAAGCAATTGGTAAGGCAGAGAATATATTGAAGCGAGATAATGCTAATGGACTTGGTAATGACGGAGAAGATTTTATCTTTGTGAAGTCTGATAAAAAATTGATAAAGATCAAGTACGATGATATCATTTATATTGAAGGATTAAAAGATTATGTTATCATACGGATGGCAAATAGTAAGGTAATTACTCTCCAGACAATGAAGAGTTTAGAAGCAAAATTGCCTGAGAACTTGTTTAAAAGAATACATCGATCATACATTGTAGCTATTGATAAAATCGATGCCTTAGTAGGAAACAGCATTGAAGTAACTGAAAAAGGAGCTTCAAAAATAATACCAGTAGGAAAGAATTATAAAGACCAAATTTTAAACATAATAAACAGTAAACGCATTTAGTGGATCAAAGAGAACTAAAAATAATTTGTGAAAATTTACTAAATGAATCCATCACAGATATTACCCCAATACCTGGAGGAGACATCAATCAGTCTTACCAGATTGACACCATTCAGAACGTTTATTTTTGTAAGACCAACAATTCTGATATAGGGGAAGATTTAGTTCAAAAAGAAATAGATAGTCTACATTCAATTAGCCGATATTGCACTACTCCTGATATTATCAGTAGCGCCCCATCTGTCTTAATATTATCTTGGATCAAATCTGGCAATAAAACTAGATTTTTCTGGGAAAAACTAGGCACAGAGTTGGCCACGCTCCATAAGGTTTCTTCTAATCAATTCGGTTTCGAATCCCATAATTATATTGGTACCCTTCTGCAGACAAATGTTCAAAGTGATTCTTGGGATAATTTCTACGTGGAAAATCGTTTATTACCTCAATTTAAATTGGCAGTTGACAAGGCATTTTTACATGGATCAGAAATTCCTATACCAGAAAAGATATCTCAGCGTATAAAGGATGTTTGCCCAAGCGAAATAGCTAGCCTTATTCATGGTGATTTGTGGAGCGGCAATATTATTGGAGATACGAATAGCAATTCATATTTTATCGATCCTTGTGCTTCATGGGCGCATCGAGAGATGGATATCGCCATGTCTTCTTTATTTGGGAAGTTTGACGATCGATTTTATGAAGTATACAACGAAGCTCATCCTTTGGAGAAAGGCTGGAAGAACAGGTTAGATATTTATCATTTGTATTATCTACTTGCTCACTTGAATATGTTTGGCATTGGATATAAAAATGATGTATTAAAGATAGTCAAACGTTATTTTGGATAGCACCGTGAGTGCAGATATTCTCTTTTACTACTTTCCCATTCCTTTTTTAGAATGCTCAATACTATACTATCTCGACGACCATCTGGTGCGCTACAATTGCTTCTCAAGATTCCTTCTACTACGCAACCTATACCTTTCATAGCCGATATTGATTTTTCATTATTGGCATCTGCTCTAAATTCTACTCGATCTACTTTTATAGTATCAAATGCAAAATTCAGCATCAAATTTTTACAGTGCTTGTTAAGACCCGTGCCTTGAAAATGTTTGCCCATCCATGTATACCCGAGCTGAATAGTATTATGATGCTCTTGATAGTCATAGAATCTAGAACTACCAGCCACTTGTGCTTTGTCTTTATCGTAGATTAAGAAAGGATAGCTATGGGCTTTGCTTCGTTGTTGCAAGGCATATTGAATATACGTACTTAAGTTTTCTTTGCCTGCACCAGACTGTAAACTATATTGCCATAGTTCAGGTTCTTGCTCAGAGAAGGGTAGTAGTAGGTCATGGTGTTCCACTTGGAGAGGAGTTAGCTTTACTCTATTGTCTTCAAGGATGTATTCATTATCAAACAAAAACATAACTATAATTAGACGTGCTGATCGATTAGAACCACATTGCCGTCTGGATCTTTGACCATGAAGCTAGCTCGACCTTTTGAATCTGAATCAATGGGATTATCTATCGCAATTCCACTAGCTAAAAGCTGTTTCTGAATATCTCTAACATCTTCAAATGATTTAAGAGTTTGAGCGTTTTCATCCCAACCTGGATTAAAGGTCAAAATGTTCCCTTCAAACATGTTTTGAAATAGACCGATTATGGTACTTTCATTCTTAAGAATCATATAATTGTGCTCCGATTGGTCAACAAAAACCGAAAATCCTAGTTTTTCATAAAATACTTTAGATGCATTTAAGTCCTTAACACTTAGGCTCGTAGAGAATATTCCTAACTTCATATCATAGATTTTATAGTGAATTATCGCAATATACAAAACTTAGACTTGGTCAGATTGGACACTCTAGTAGTTTAGCTAATATAAGTGGTATAAAACCTATAGGTAGTGTATCTTTGCGCCACAATATCAAGATTTAATGATTTCAGCTCAGAATATATTTTTAAAGTTTGGAGACCGCACCTTATTTGATGAGATTAATTTTGTCATCAAAGACAATGATAAGGTTGGTTTAGTAGGTAGGAATGGAGCAGGCAAATCCACCTTGCTAAGAGTTCTGGCCAAAGAACAAACTCCAGATGGAGGAGCACTAGATTTTCCAAATGGTCGGACACTAGGTTTCTTGACACAGGATATCCCAGTTAGTGATGACGTAACAGTCATGGAGGAGTGCTTGACCGCTTTTGCAGAAATGCAAGAAATTCAAGACACCATAGAAAAGCTCAATCAAGAAATGATGAGCAGGACGGATTATGAAAGTGATTCCTACGCAAAGTTGATAACTAAATTTACAGACCTTACAGAAAGATTCAATTTATTAGGTGGAGAAAACTTTAAAGGAGAGACAGAGAAAGTTCTCAAAGGTTTAGGGTTCAAAGAAACTGAATTTGTAAAATCGTTAAAAGCTTTATCTGGAGGTTGGAGAATGAGAGTTGAGTTGGCAAAATTGCTCTTACGTAAACCAGATTATCTTTTATTGGATGAGCCTACAAATCACTTAGATATTGAATCCATTCTATGGTTTGAAACTTTCCTCATAAGCTATCCGGGTTCGGTGATTTTGATTTCTCACGATAAGCGTTTTTTAGATAACACGACCAATCGAACTCTAGAGGTTGAAATGGGTAAGCTGTTTGATTATAAAATGCCTTACACGAAATACCTCAAGGAAAGAGCTGTTCGCAAAGAACAACAGATTGCTTCTTTTAAAAACCAGCAAAAAAACATAGCACAAAAAGAACGAATCATCAACAAGTTTATGGCTAAGGCTAATAAAACTAAGATGGCTCAGTCTATGCAAAAGCAGCTCAATAAAATGGAGCGAGTTGAAATTGATGAGGAAGATACAAGTGTGATGAATCTTAGGTTTCCGCCACCCTCTCGGTGTGGTGAGATTGTCTTTAAGGGCGATGCTATTCACAAATCATATGGAGAAAACCAAGTATTACGCGGAGTAAATATCCAAATTGAAAGAGGGAATAGAGTCGCATTTGTTGGGCAAAATGGGCAAGGTAAAACGACGCTAGCAAAAATTATAGTCAAATCTTTGGAGGCTGATTCAGGGGAGTATGGTTTAGGATATAATGTAGAGGTTGGATACTATGCTCAAAATCAATCTGATGAGCTGTCACGTGATCTCACCTTACTTCAGGTAATGGAGAATAATTCCCCTCCAGAACAAAGAACAAAGTTAAGAGCCATTCTAGGTAGTTTTATGTTTAAAGCTGAGGATGTTGATAAAAAAGTATCTGTTTTATCTGGTGGAGAGAAAGCAAGACTAGCTTTAGCCGCTATGCTGCTGCACCCTTTCAATTTATTGGTCTTAGATGAGCCTACAAACCACTTGGACATTCTTTCAAAAGATGTTCTTAAAAGTGCATTGATGAAGTATGAAGGAACCCTCATTGTGGTTTCTCACGATAGAGATTTTCTTGAATCTTTAACGAGTACTACTTTTGAATTTAAGGACAGAAATATCCACCATCATATGGGAGACATCAACGAGTTCTTGGAAAAAAGAGCCGTTGAAGATATGCGTATGTTGAGCAAAAAATCTGAATTGGATAAAGCTGAAAAATCTGCAAATGCTCAGAATACTGAAGTGGACTATAAAGAGCGTAAACAAATGCAGAAGGATTTGAAGAACGCAGAGAAAAAAATTGAAAAATTAGAAGGAGAAATTGCTTCATTAGAGGACTTAATGGCAGAGCCTGATTTCTACGAAAGAGATAATAAGGATAAGAAGATAGCCGAGTATGAGTCCAAAAAAACCTCCTTGTCGAAAGTGATGGCCGTGTGGGAAGAGGCGGCAATGAAATTGGACCAACTAGGTTAATCAAAAATATTATATCATGGCAGATGAAGAAAAATTTCTAACCTTACACCCAGCTGGAAAAAAAGGAGTTAATATCCTTAAAAGACGCTATGATTTTATCAAAGATTACATAGTCAAAGAAGTTGAAAAGGCAGGAGAAATAACCTATCAAGATTTATCCAAACAAGCCTTTAATGAATTGTCCTCCACTTTTGATGGAAAAGTAGTCTGGTACGTTGTATCAGTTAAGTTGGATTTAGAAGCACGCGGTATTATTGAAAGGATACCAAAAACCACACCGCACAAGATTAGGATGGTGATGTAAGAATGTTCATTAGACTTCCTTCCAATTTACCCAATCAATACCTTTGATTAATTGTTCTTGTGTATTACTATAAGGGCTTTGGTTTGTCAGTTCCGTATTATATTCCCAATGTGCTATAGGTGGGAGACTCATCAATATGGACTCTGTTCTTCCATTTGTGTGCAATCCAAATTTGGTCCCTCTATCCCAGACAAGATTGAACTCTGTATATCTACCTCTGCGCAACATTTGCCATTGGGTATCTGATTCATTTATAGTTTTATTTCTGTTTTTGTCTACAATTGGTAAGTAAACTTTACAAAAAGTATTTCCTACCGCTTTTACAAAATCCCATCTAGCTTGTTTATTAAATCCATCTTCTTTACTAAGGCGATCAAAGAATATTCCACCCACACCGCGTGTCTCTTTTCTATGCGGTAGATAGAAGTAGTCATCAGCCCACTTTTTGAATTTAGGGTAGTAGTCTTGGCTGAAATGATCGCAAGTATTTTTTAAGGTTTGGTGAAATACCTGCGCCTCCTCTGCTTTAATGATATGAGGAGTAAGGTCTATTCCACCACCAAACCACCAGATATTATTATCCATCTCAAAATATCGAACATTCATATGAATGATCGGTACCCATGGATTATGAGGGTGAAGTACGATAGATACTCCTGTAGCAAAAAAATCTTTACCACTAATCCCTAAGCTTTTTTCCGCCTGTGGGGGTAGTGGTCCTTCTACTTCAGAAAAATTGACACCCCCTTTCGCAAACGTTTCACTTTGTATAACTCTTGTTCTGCCTCCACCACCTTCTGGGCGTACCCAATTATCCTCCTTAAAAGAATATCCTGGAGTTTGATCGACTATCTGCCCACAGATGTCATCTTGAAGCTCTTTGAACCACGAGGCTATATGTTCTTTTGTAATCATGCAGTCAATTTAGCTTTGGCAGCAGCGACCACTTTTTTACTATTGCCAACAAAAATCTCTTCATCAATAAAAATAACTGGCCGCTTCAAAAAGGTATATTCTTCCAAGATGTATTTGCGGTAATCATTTTCTCCCAAATCCATTTCATTTAGTCCCATAGATCGATACTTCATAGCTCTTCGACTAAAAAGGGCCTCATATGAACCCGCTAAAGCATGCATTTTATCTATTTGTATAGCGCTTATCTTCTCTTCTTTGATATTCTGTAAATCAAAGCCTTCACCATCATTCAATTCCTTAATTATTCTTTGACAAGTGGAGCAGTTGGCTAAATGAAATATTTTCTTCATTAAAATTCGTTTTGCGGCGAAAATATGATATTATACAGCATAAACAATCATTAATGGGTCAAAATACGTTATCACCTTCTGAATTAATCCTCAATCCTGATGGTTCTATTTACCATCTTCATTTGCTGCCTGGAGAATTAGCCAAAACGATTATTACAGTAGGAGATCAAGATAGAGTAGAGGCTGTTAGTAAGCATTTTGATAGCATTGAAGTCAAGAAGCAAAAAAGAGAGTTTACTACGCATACAGGATACATAGGAAACAAAAGACTTTCTGTTATAAGTACTGGCATCGGGACAGATAATATAGATATCGTATTCAATGAAATAGACGCTTTATTCAATATTGATTTTGATCAAAGACAAGTAATTGAAAATCCAATCGTTTTAGACTTTATTCGCATCGGGACGTCTGGATGTTTGCAAAAAGATATCCCATTAGATAGCTTCTTGTTTTCTGAATACTCCATGGGAATGGACAACTTATTTACCTTCTACGATTCAGTTGCAGATAAAAAGACTATTAATATTCAAACGGACTTTCAAGATTTTTGTATGAGATCAGGCACTCCTCGTTACGCAGGAGTCTGGCATAAATGCAGTGAGGTTTTATTAAACACACTAATGAATGAGAATGACCATAAAGGTATTACATTGACTTGTCCTGGATTTTATGGTCCCCAAGGCCGCGCACTCAGACTCAAATCTAAATTAAGGCCATTTATAGAAGCCTTATCCCACTTTAATAGCGGAGACCATCTTTTTACAAACTTTGAAATGGAAACTTCTGGAATCTATGGCATGAGTCATATGCTAGGCCATAGGGCTATTTCATGCAATGCATTACTAGCCAATAGGCAAGATGGGACATTCAGTAAACAGCCAGAAAAAACAGTTGAACGTTTAATCATCCAAGTTTTAGAAAATCTAGTAAAAAGTGAACTCATTACTGACACCGCAAGATGATTGGTGGTAAAAGTATTTTATTTGACTCATTACCTGCTCTGTCCGTAATAGAGACCTCATAGATAACCTCCTGTTCGATGACTGGGTTACTTGGAGTGCATGGTGGCTGACCGCCTTCGTAAATACAGCAAGTAGCAAATATAGGGAAGGAAATTTCTCCACTAATAGCATTGCTAACACCTTCTATCGGAATTTCAAGTATTCTAAACTCAGATTCTGTATTGTCAGTTCTAGTATCTATAACAGTTATCGCTAAAGAGTCTCCTCCTATATCTCCGTCTCCATCTTCAAAAAAGATAGTCACTCTTGTTGAATCTATCTCTCCGGGAGTAGCTTGATTATACACGTTCTTGGTCAGACCAAGCGTTTCTATACGAGGTATTTCACTAAACATTGGTTCATTAAGACAACTAGCTAACATAGTAAGACAAGCTGCGATGAATAGTATATATTTGCCCATGATTACTTTTAAGTTTATAACGTAATATCGAAAATATTATTTGGTAGACAATACTTACAGTAAGAAAATTACATGCATTCTAAATACTTCGCACAAAAAATATCTCTTCTCTATGATGAACCTACCGGTTTTGAAGACCTTGCAATAGAGATATTTTTGTATCAAGCAGAGCATAATTCTTTGTACAAGCAATACTTATCACTGCTGAATATTAAACCCAAAAACATTACTAAAGTTACCGAAATACCCTGTTTACCCATTTCTTTCTTTAAGTCAAAT
Source organism: uncultured Saprospiraceae bacterium (assembly GCA_964458675.1). GTDB lineage: Bacteria > Bacteroidota > Bacteroidia > Chitinophagales > Saprospiraceae > JALZVN01. Next base: position 8,901 of record CAYWOZ010000015.1, on the reverse strand, counting down.
GTTATCAAATCTGGGGAGTGGGGCACAGAGATTGAGTTCAAATCCAGTGGTACAGGTGGAGCACAGAGTTGCCACCATGTAAGGCAATCCACTGAATATCTTGCAAACACAGTGTCTGGGTTTAAGCATTTTTTCAAGTCGCCAAATGAATATTGCTTTTTAGCCTTGCTTCCGAGCTACTTAGAAAGAAAAGGGTCTTCGTTAGTCTTGATGCTAGAGCACTTCATAAGCTTAAGTCAATACCCACTAAGTGGTTTTTACCTTAACCAATTTGAAGCCCTTGAAGCGACACTTAAGAAATGTATTAAAGCTAAAATTCCCACCATTCTTTTTGGAGTGCCTTTCGGCTTGTTGGATTTTGGAGAATCGCATCCTTTAGACTTGTCTGAAGTAGTCATTCTAGAAACTGGAGGGATGAAAGGAAGAAGAGCAGAGATAACAAAAGCACAATTATATGCTTTACTAGAAGACTATTTTAATCCCAAGGCAATATACTCGGAGTATGGTATGACCGAGATGTTTTCTCAAGCCTACTCACTAGAAATGGGCAAATTTTATAGTAGTCCATCTATGAATGTAGAAATTAGAGAAGTAAATGATCCTTATAACATCCTAGGTTTTGGTAGATTGGGGGCCTTAAATATTTATGATTTAGCTAATTTTGACACCATTAGTTTTATCGCGACGGATGATTTGGGTCGTAAGTACAAAGATGGAGCTTTTGAAGTTTTGGGTAGAATGGATAATTCAGATTTGCGAGGTTGCAATCTTTTGATAGAAGAAATCTAATATGAAAAAAAAGCAAGCGAAAAAAAGTAGTAAGAAACAAGAACCTAAAGTGATTTGGTCTAATAAAAACAAAGTCATCATTGGTTTACTATTTTTTGTGTTTGGCTTTTTACTTTATGCTAACACACTAGGCCACTCCTATACATTAGATGACTTTTCCGTTATCAAAGAGAATTATGTAACTAAGCAAGGCCTGAAAGGAATTCCAACAGCATGGAATGAACATTACCGTTTTGGTTATTGGAATGCGACTCCTAGTTTATACAGACCATTGACTTTGACTACTTTTAATCTAGATTGGGCTATTGCGCCAGATAATCCAGCTTACGCCCACTTTATTAATGTCTTATTATATGCGCTTACTGGATTGGTATTGTTCTTGGCTCTAGTCAAAGTTCTTCGCAGATATAATCCCTGGATACCTGTGTTAGTGACTGGTTTATTTCTTGCGCACCCCTTGCACGTAGAGTGTGTCGCTAATATAAAAGGTAGAGATGAGATTCTTGCCTTCCTGTTTTTGTTTAGTTCAGTATTTTCCTATTGGCAGTATTTAGATAAAGACAAAGGTAAAATTCTTTGGTTTATGCTGACTGTTTTAGGTTTCGGATTAAGCCTGACTTCAAAAGAGTCATCTATTACCTTTTTTGCCATCTTTCCTTTACTATTTTATTTCTTCAGGAAGGAAGCCATAAGTAAAATTTTGCCTCTTATGGGCTGTTTATCCATTATAGTTGTTGCGTTTTTATGGAAACGCTATGATGTAATAGGTGCCATGGGAGTAGGGAATCCAGATGTGTTAGATAATGCCTTGATGGCTGCTACAAACAGTATGAGCCATTTTGCTTCTTCAATATCTATATTGGGTATCTATCTTTTCAAAATGTTTCTTCCTATTGAATTGGTGCATGAAAAAGGCTTTACAGAATATGTACCGATAGGTCTTGGTAATTGGAAGTTCATTTTATCTTTTATAGTCTATTTGGGTTTAGGGGGCTATGCTTTATTCCAATTGCCTAAAAAGAATTTAGCCTCTTTCGGTATCCTCTATTTTCTGTTGAGCATTTCTATTCTGTGCAATGTGTTTATTACCATTGGGGTGCACTATGCAGAGAGACTTCTTTACTATCCTTTGCTAGGGTTTTGCCTTGCGGCAATTTATGCTTTGTTTAAAATATGCAAAGCTCCGATTAAAGTAGATGGAGATTTAAAGTCTAATTTTACTCGTTCGAAAATTCCTGTTTTTGTAGCAGGAGGCTTTATACTTTTCTTCTCCGTCCTTACTATTCTAAGAAATCCAGCTTGGAAAACTAGCTATTCACTCTATAAAACAGATATAGAAAAGTCTCCCAATAGTGCAAAGCTAAACTATCACTTTGGCTTAGAGTTGGTCAAAAAAGGCTTAGATGCTAAAACTACTCAAGATAAAAGTTATCTAAGTCAAGCTAAGCAACAGTTTAAAAAAGCTCTGCAAATCAGACCTGAATATGGAGATGCTCATGCACAGTTAGGGCTTGCTTATTACCGTGAAAAACAGAAAGATAAAGCTATGGCTTCTTATAATACTAGCCTCAAATATAAGCCAAACAATTCGAAGGTTTACTCTAATATGGGTATCATCTACTTTGAAGCGCAGCAACTGAAAAAAGCTGAAGAAGTATATCGTAAATCAATAAAACTCGATCCTCGATTTGTAGATGCAAGAAGGAATCTTGGTTCAGTCTTGGCGATGCAAGGAGATTTTCCAGGAGCTATTGAGCAATTCGCTGCTGGCGTACAATATGCTCCTGAAGAGGCAATTCTACATTATTATTTAGGACAGGCGACCAGAGATGGCGGTAATCCTCAAGCTGCGGCTGTCCATTTCAATAGAGCGTATCAACTCGACCCTTCCTTAAAGAAATAGTTTTTGAAAGAATCACTCGAACATATCCAAGCTTGGAAAAACCGGCGCAGATCTCAAAAGAAACCCTTTCGTAAATTTCTAAGCACCCAATCAAAACGAAAGAATAAAGAACTAGATGGCAAAGCAGCCGAGCTCCATCAAAAGGCTTTTTCTAAAATTGATTGTTTGGATTGTGCGAATTGCTGCACCTCTATACCACCTATAGTTACACGCTCGGATGTTCGTCGTTTGTGCAAAGCCACTGGTATGAAGGAATCCGAATTTACTAAACAATATTTACGTCAAGATGATGACGACGATTGGGTGATGAACACCACACCTTGTCCCTTTCTTCTTTCAGATAATAAATGCAGCGTCTATGAAGATAGACCTAAAGCCTGCCGCAAATATCCTCACACCGATGCGGATGAATTTCGAAACAACCTTGGCCTACATGCTGGCAATGCACATTACTGTCCAGCTGTTTTTTACATACTGGAAGAAATGATGAAAGCCGGAAATTAAATGTAAAACCGAAAAAAGGGATTTGGTACTTGGCCTTAGGTTTTAGGATTGTAAAAATTCAAAATCCACTTTATAAACATTTTCCCCTTTTACATTCTTCAGTTTAATATTTTACATTTTTAGGTTTATTTTTCCTTTTACAATTCCTTTAACATTAGCTTATTATTTCTGTTACCTTTACAGTCGTTTGTTCATAAATCCAATGTCTCTTGAGTAAGAAATTGAAAAAGCCCAAAAAGAAGGGTAGGCTACACCAACGAAATGCCCATCGAAATAGATACGATTTAAAGGCATTGTCTACGACTAATCCCCCTTTAGCCCCTTTTGTGAGGCCTAACAAATACGGGGATAAGTCTATAGATTTCGCTAATCCAGAAGCAGTAAAGGCCTTAAATCAGGCTTTGCTCATTCATTTTTACAATTTAGAGTATTGGGATATACCACCTAGGTATTTGACCCCAGCGATACCTGGAAGAGCTGATTATATTCACAATATGGCAGATCTTATGGCGTCTAAGAATGAGAAACGAATACCTTCTGGAAACACTATAAACTGCTTAGATGTGGGCGTCGGCGCGAACTGTGTGTACCCAATCATTGGTAATCATGAATACGGTTGGACTTTTGTTGGTGCAGATATTGACCAAGAGGCTATTGACTCTGCACAAAACATCCTGCACAAAAACATACACTTAAAGGGACAAATCGAATTGCGCCTACAGCCTGACAGTAAGCAGATGTTTAAAGATGTAATTAAGGATGGAGAGCGTTATGATTTAGTGATATGCAATCCACCTTTTCATGCTAACCTAGGTGAAGCGAGATATGGTTCTATGCGGAAACTAAAAAATATAAATCAAGAAGAAACTTACGGTCCACCAAAATTGAACTTTGCAGGTAGGAGTAATGAGCTTTGGTATAAAGGGGGAGAAAAGAAATTTATCCGTAGAATGATTGAAGAGAGTAAATCCTATGGCCAATCTTGTTTTTGGTTTTCTAGCTTAGTATCCAAACATGAAAATCTAGAGTACTTCTATAACCTCATAGAAGATATTGGAGCATACGAACTCAATACATTGCAAATGGGGCAAGGGAATAAAAGAAGTAGGGTAGTAACTTGGACTTTCTTAAGTCCTGAAGCTCAAGAACAGTGGGCAAAGCAATATTGGGCCAAGGCGAAATCAACAGAAGAAGAATAGAGCGTCACTTAAGTTATGACTTTGCCTGCAGCCGAGCCGCACGAAGGATAGGAACAGGCTCTGATAACATCGGAGAGACCAAACGCAATGAAATGGAGTGCAGCGTCCGAGCGACCAGCGAGCTGTGGAATAGCCTGGTCTCCTTGAAGCCTAGATGGGAAGTAAAGGTATAGGAGACGTGCCCAAATGTTAATTACTCAAAACTTTAATGGTCTCAATAATAGGTTTAAATCCTCGCTCTTTACAGCGATAAATTTCATTTGTATCTTAGAATAGAAATTAGGACTTTGGTCCGAGAACATGAACCCATCTTCTTCCAGTAGGTGATATTTGAGTTTATTTGTACATTGTGGCCTAAAGAACATCTAAGTATAAAGAATATGGGAAATCCACAATTTAGATATTTCGATCTAAACAATAATGTCTTCACGGTAGAGAAATTAAAAGTAGAATATACACCTTTGACAAAAGAGACTTCTTTTAGCGGTAAATACGATGGTGGTAAACCTGCAAATGGAAAGTTGACGCAAAAGAATTTAGACAAAGTCAATTCAAAAATTGACACAATTCTTGATAGTAAGTCTTTGAAAATGAAACGTCGATCTGGAGCTTGTGGAATGCTAATTGTGTACGGTGAAGAAAAGACTAAAAAGGTAATCATCACGGAATCTTCAGAGCAAGGAAAAATAGATGAATTGCTGCGTGCAGCGGTTGGATTATCTTAGATTTTATCGATTACCATTGAACTTCGCAGGCAAAACAGGTTTTTTATTCTGAGCGGGACTCTTCTTAAATTTTAGACGCATAGGGACATAATTGTCCTTGTACGAAGACCATGGTACAGCTTTATGCTGATTCTCTCCAAAATAAGTCATTATTGTTTCGAATTCTTGAGCGGTTCTAAACCCTGGAATAGATTGAATTATATTCATAGCTTCATCTATGAAAACTATGGTAGGATAGCTTTTTTGTCCTTTGGTTACGGCAAGCGCAAATTCATGGTAGCTTTTGCCTTTTCCTTGATCAACAAAATTGAACTTCTGGCCAGCAAAATTGATAACTTCTTTTTGCTCCGCATCTAGTTTTACAGGATAGTACTTCTCGTTTAAATAATTGGCTATGTGTTCCTTTTGAAAAGTGGATTTGTCCATGCGCTTGCACCATCCACACCATTCCGTATATACATCAATGACAATTTTACGCTGCTCAACTTTTTGAAGCTCGATGGCCTCTTCAAAGCTATACCACTTGACAGGATTTTGGCCTGACAATATGTTTGTCAAGAAAGTAATAAATAAAACTAGCGTGAGAAGTCTAATCATAAAACATTTGGTATCTTCTAATTGTAAATTAACACTAATTGAACAATAGAATCAAATATAAAGGTGCTGTAATGTGTAATTTAAAATAATCTTAACTATAAATAACATTATTTGGGCATAATAGCAGGCTAACAAGGTCCTCATCGAGGTTAAATTGTGCTATTTTGTTGCCTTTTAACAAAGGTGCCTTTATACCAGAATGAAGCATTTGGGGACTTTTGATAATGCGAGCTTCGTCCCATAAACCAGCATTAATAAAAGAGTTGAGTAGTTGTGCACCTCCTTCTACTAGCAGAGTATCTCGATTGCCTTGGTACAAATCTGAACATATTTGTTGCAGTATCTGGCTACGGTCTTTGATCTGCTTATAACTTAGATTTTGAGAATTTTGCGATTCACGGAATGTGTTTTTTGTATATATCCAAGTTGGGGTCTGATTGTCCTTTTTTAGATTAAATGAAGCCGGTATGCGCTCATTTTGGTCAATGGTAATTCGCAAAGGTGAACGACCAGGATAATGTCTAGCAGTGAGCTTTGGATTATCTGTAAGAACAGTATTCGTACCCACCATAATAGCTTGCACCTCGGTTCTCCACTTATGCACTAATCTCTTTGAAAATGCATTACTCAGCCAGATTTGCTGGCCTTCCTTTGATAGGAAACCATCTTTACTTTGGGCATATTTGAGAATGATATATGGCCTTTTTTTACTTACAAAGGTATTTCTAACTCTAGCCAAAAAAGCTCCTTTTTCTTGTAGAATACCATGTTCCACTGTCAGGCCATTATTTTTAAGTCGCTTTATTCCTGAAAAATTAACTCCAGAAGTTTTGTCAATGGCAGATACAACGACCCTTGGAATTTTATTGTTAAGGATCAAATCCGTACACGGGGGTGTATTTCCATGGATATTACAGGGTTCCAAAGACACAAAAATGGTAGTATCCTGAAAGTTTTCTACCTTTTTTTCAGGCACATTTTTTACGGCCAAAACTTCTGCATGAGATTCTCCGTATCGCATGTGGTAACCTTCCCCAATTATCTTGTTATAGGCTGTAATTACTGAGCCTACAATAGGATTTGGAGATACTAAACCCATCCCTAGACGGGCTAAATCAAAGCAGCGTTGAATACATATTTGATTTTTTTCATACATACAATTCTCTAATATTTAGGCATTTATCTAAATTTTTGAAGCAAAAATCTATTATTATTCGTATATTGAAATAGAAATTGTCCAATATAAAACTATTTCTAGTGTGAAATAAGCACTTTTAAAAACACAACAACATTATTTTATAACCTATGTAAACCCCAACATTGTGCTATACAAGCTAAAACTAAAAAACGCCCCTGACGTCGTCCTACTCGATGAAAATGTTTTCGAACATTTATCTAACGACCCCTATTTAAAATCAGTAGATTTATTAAACAACCTCAGACGCCATTCAAGCGGCTGTGCTGTTTTCCAAAAAACAACAAAGAAACCAGAAGGTGGTTATGCAACTAAGACTATTTATTTGCATAAGCTTATCGCTGAACGCTTTAAAATTGAGGAAAAGAGTGAAACTAATGACCTGGTTGGTGCCGTGAATGGTAATAAGTTAGATTGTCGATTGAACAATATTTGTTGGCGCTCGCGTGCGGTGGCAAGTAGAAAGCGAAAAACCAGTTCTAAAACTGGATATACAGGTGTATATAAAGAAAACAATCGCTTCCGTGCTGTCATTTCTTTAAATCGCAAATCTATCCATATTGGTATGTTTGATACTGCTGAAAAAGCAGCATTAGCCTACAATAAAAAATCTATAGAACTATTTGGAGAAGATGGTAAGCAAAATATCATCAAAACTGCGGAGCGCCCAACAGAAATGACACCACAGGCGCAAGTAAGTCGAGCAAATACTTTCGAGGGACTAAGAGAACGCGAAGCTAATTCATAGTTAGTAATGAGTCTGCTCAGAGAAGTCATAATAACCAAAATATCCTATTTTTTGATTATCCTTCTTCAAGGAGTAAACTCAATTATGAGTCTTAAGAAATCTGTTTCTTGACATAATTCAAACGCTATTTTGAAAGAGGATTGCTATTTTTGGCGCTATGTCGAAAATTCAAAACGATCTTTTTTTGCGAACCTTAAAGGGAGAGCCTGTAGAAAGGCCTCCTGTGTGGTTGATGCGTCAAGCGGGTAGAATTCTACCTCAATATAGAGCTATACGATCTAGTCTTTCTGGTTTTAAAGAATTACTATTTACACCTGACTTAGCAGCTGAGGTAACGGTTCAGCCTGTCGATGAATTAGGTGTTGATGCAGCAATTATTTTTTCAGATATCTTAGTCATCCCCGAGTGTATGGGGCTGGACTATGAAATGGTTGAAAAAAGAGGACCTTTATTTAATAGTACTATACAGACCAAGTCGGATGTAGATGCTTTACAGTCTGGAGCATTTGCCGCAGAAAAATTAGAATATGTATTTGAAGCTATTCGCAAGACTAAAAAGTTGCTAGATAATAGAGTACCTCTAATTGGATTTAGTGGTGCTCCATGGACTTTATTGTCCTATATGGTGGAAGGCAGTGGTTCTAAAACATTTAGCCAAGCAAAGCGACTATTGTATAAAGATCCAGACCTGGCACATCAATTATTGGGAGCTATTACAGATACTATCATAGCTTATCTCAAATTAAAAATTGAGAACGGAGTAAATGCGATTCAAATTTTTGATTCTTGGGCTGGTATTTTGACACCGGAACTATATGATACTTTTGCTGCTCCATATGTGGCCAAAATATGTAATGCCATTAATGAGGTTCCATTGATTGTCTTCGCTAAAGGAGCCTGGTTTTCCTTCGATAAGCTATCTAAGATGGATTGTCAAGCTTTAGGCGTAGATTGGAACATTAGCCCTAAGTTTGCTAAAAAAGCGGCAGGAAACATGATTTTACAAGGAAATCTTGATCCTTGTCAACTGTATGCTCCTGAGGCTGAAATTGCTAGTCGAACTACGGAAATGCTAAATAAATTCGGCCAAGGTCATATTGCCAATTTAGGCCATGGAGTATACCCTGATACCCCCTTGAATGGTGTGAAAACCTTTGTAAATACCGTTAAAAATTATAATTATAGCAGCTAGTTTGATATAAATTAGCATTTTCGGATATAGTGACCTATTTTGGCTGCTC
>CAYWOZ010000014.1:16259-28951 GCA_964458675.1 uncultured Saprospiraceae bacterium | reverse complement strand
AGCTAAGCGACTGATAAGCAATTTATACGACTTCTTGACGGCGTGCGAAGTAGTTTGCGATGATAAATGGAATAAAATTTTATTATTTTTGATTACATCTTGAATGGGGTTAATAGAGGTACCCTTAATAGGTACTTGCTTTGATTTTAAAAGTGTTTTCTTATTCACCTAAACAACAAACTCCCTATTCGAACCATATTAGAGCCTTCTTCTATCGCTAATTCATAGTCGCCTGACATCCCCATGGAGCGGATCTGGAAAGCATCATCAAGAGCCTTGTGGTCTTTTATGGAATGAAAAAGTGTAGTGAGGGAATTGAATTCTTTACGGACTTGAGATTCGTCATCGGTGTAAGTGGCCATGCCCATCAATCCACACACCTTTATGTTAGGGAATTCATCTGCTTGGATGGCATCTAAAATATCATTAATCTCTTCAGTGTCAAAGCCGAATTTGGCTTCCTCTTGAGCAATGTGGATTTGGAGTAGCACTTTGATCACGCGATTATGCTTCGCAGCTTGCTTGTTGATTTCTTTAAGAATTCTTTCGCTGTCTACAGAATGGATAAGGTCTACGAAGCTGGCTATCTGCTTTACCTTATTGGTTTGGAGATGCCCGATGAGATGCCATTGGATGTCATCCGGAAGCTCTTCGTTCTTTCTGACTAACTCTTGGACTCTGTTCTCACCGAAAACGCGCTGGCCGGCTTCATATAGCTTCATGACCTGTTCGTTGCTTCTTGTTTTGGAGACAGCTACTAATTGCACCTCTTTTTGAGATAAACCTTCGAGTAATTTCTTTATCATTGCAGTGAATCTATGTTCTAATATGCAAATGTAGTGATCTGTGGATTCAAACATCTAAAAAAGAATACTAAATGCCCGATATACTTTTTCAAATAATAGGTTGGTCTGGTTCTGCATTACTTATAATAGCCTATGTGCTGGTGAGTAGTAAGAAACTAAGCCCTGAGGCGGTGCAATACCAGTTGATTAACCTTGGTGGGGCCTTGTTCCTTTTGGTTTATGCCATCTATACGGTAGCATATCCTTTCGTACTTGTGAATTTTATCTGGTTAATCATTGGGCTCAATTTTCTTTATAAAATTTATAGTAAAAAAGGGGGCAAGCAGTAGAGCTTAGAAATTAGATTATACTAGCGTCTTAAGTTCTCAATTTTTCATTTGGATCAATACACAACGGACATTGCTCGCTACTCTTTTTCTTGCTTTATTTCTCGGACTAGTGTGCGTGAGCCAGAGGTAGGCTCCAAATCTTTCACCACTTTTAATTTCTTACTTCAATTATTAAGGGTAAGCAGACTTCGTCATTAACCACTACCTCAAATAAGTAATCTTCAACTTCTCCAGAGGCAATCATGCCAAGTGGTGTCATATTATCCTCATGACTTATGCGGGCACGGAATCCAATGGCTTGGTTCTCCACTGCGTGGCTTGGAATGTCTAATGTCAAGATATTATTAGTGAAATTGCCATTGCCATCGTCTTGTAGGTCAAACACAAATTCGTCTAGATCCATAAAATCTCCATCGGCATTCCAGTCCACCCAAATCTCAACATGCGCTATACTCCCTGTGGTGTTCGTAATGTGAAGAGGGAAGTTGTAGCTGGCTTCTTTTATTGCCTTTAGGTTGATCAAAAATGAAAAAGCATCTTCATCTGCACCATCTCCAAGTGCATTGACCGAAGGTTGGCCATTTACCTCTGTATCAAGCATGGTAGCAAAATATAAATTATTTATTTTTCGATGAGAGGGCCCATTATGCTCAGTTAAAGTTTCATAATCCGCCGCAGCGGTACCCGGTCCAAAATCAGGTAAATCTCCGAAATCAAACTCTGCACAATTAGGGGTAATCGTTTCTATTATATCACTACAATCACTTGCAGCGTGCTCCACAACAAGCGAGTAACTTATCTGATCAATAGGAAAGGGACCGAATGGACCGTGTACCACATTGTAAGCCAAATCATCTTGGGTATTAAAACCACTGAGATTATAAGTCCCAGAAAAGCCTGTCCCGGTAACGGAAATGGTATAGCTAAACTGAGACAATCCACCTACAGTATTACACTCAGTATTGATATCGACATCTGGTCCAGCCGTAACTTCAATAATCGCTATATCAAAATCACCTGTATTACATACATCGTCTGAAGTGATCGTCCACGCAAATCTATACGTTCCAGCTATCAGGTCAGTAAGCTGTGTTGTTGGGCTAAAAGGCGAGACAATATTGGGTATATTGGGGCCATCGAGTAAGCTCCAAACTCCATTAATATCATCTATGAGATTAGCCTCCAAGGAGGCGGCATTCCCACAAGTAAAAAAGGAAATCCCAGCGTCAACGATGGCGTTATCCAATACGGAAATTTCGATGGTATCTGTAGTAGTACAGCCTTGTGCATCTTCTACTTCTAACCATAAAACAAAGTGGCCAGTATCAATCGGCGTAAAAGTGGGCTCTGAAATGAATGCATTAGATAATAAATTTCTATGCTCTAATGGATACCAAATATAATTATCGCCTTGGTCGTTTTGCCCAATCTGAATACTTTCATCTAAACAAATATCCCGGTCAAGGCCAGCGTCCGCCTGTGGTCCAAGCACATCGTCAACTAAAACTGTAATAGCACTAACATCTGAACAGCTGGTAAGATTATCGGTGATTGTCAAAGTATAGGTTGTCGAAACGTCAGGACTAACTGCTACGCTTAATGCATTGGGAAAATCAACTGTTTCTGATGGGCTCCAACTATATGTATAATTCGGATTTTCTTGACAACCGGCACAAATTGTCAGAGTACTATTTTGACAAATATTCTCATTGCTAAATAAGGGAACAGCAGGCGTATCATTCATCGTGACTACTACCGTATCCATTCCAAAACATGACGTAGCATTATCTATAGCAGTAAGAATGTAGGTAAACTCTCCTTGCGAACCAGCAGGCAGAATCAGTTGTGTGCTTGCTGCAAAAGGGCTGCTCAAATAGTCGATAGGTGACCAAGAGTATGTGTATTTTGTATTTTGGAAAAGCGCTCCAAGATTTGTTGTTTCTCCTGGACAAAGCTGTTTATCCAAACCAGCAAATGGATTAGGAGATGGACTACTGGCAACACTAACAGTTACATGTTCTTGTGCAGTACACCCATTTAGTAAATTAGTTATTTCCAAGGTATAGGTGGTAGTATTTATCGGACACGCTATCGGATCTGAAATATTAGGATCGCTAAGGCCTTCACTTGGAGACCAAGCATACTTGAAACTAGGATTGCTATCAGTACCTAATTGAACACATGATCCTTGACACAGCGGCTCAAAACTATTAATAGTCACCGAAGGCGGGTCAAGCATAGTGATAACCACATTATCCACTGAAGTACAGCCCCCTTGACTTACTGTTAAAGTATAAACAATAGGTCCAGTCAATGAGGCAGTCGGTTGTGCAATATTAGGATTACTCAAGCCTGTTGCTGGTGACCAAGTATAGGAGTTACCAGCAACCGCTGGTGTACCTATCACAAGGCTTTCGTTTGCACATATTTCAAAATCAGGGCCTGCATTGGCAATGGTATTTGGGGCAACTTCCACTTCATCTTCTGCGGAACAACCAGTAGTCAGATCTGTAATCACCACAGTATAAATAGTCAGAACAGATGGAGTAGCTTGTGGTTGTGCAATGTTTGGATTACTTAATGTCAGACTAGGTGTCCAAGAATATGAGAATCCTGACCCTTGTGAAGCGGCACCTATTGTCACAGGAGAATTACAAAAAGATAGGTCTGGCCCAGCATCCACATTCACCGTTTGAATAGTGATATCTATATCATCTGAGGCGGAACAATTATTACTATCTGTAGCAGTTACTGTGTATACAGCATCTGCATTTCCTGTTGTCAAAACAGGCTGGGCTATGTTTGGATTATTCAATCCTGTAGTTGGAGACCAAGTGTATGTATAGCCTGGCAAAGAGGGAGTACCAATGCTTACCTCCACATTTGGGCAAGTCACAATATCTTCTCCCGCATCCACTATCGGAATAGATGGTATCAAGGTAACTGTATCTTGTACAACGCAACCAGTGGGTGCCGTCATAGTTAGCGTATAGGTAATTTTAGAAGTGACGGTTGCAGTTGGCTTAGGTATGTTAGGATTATCCAAGCCCGTAGGTGGAGTCCACGTATATGTATATCCAGATTCTGGTGGCAAAGTACCAAGGACAACTGTTTCACCTGCACATACAGTAGTACTTGGTCCTGCATCAATAGGTTCTCCATTGGCAACCGTAACCAATATTGCATCTGTAGAAAAACATCCCGCCGCATTATTAGACACGGTTAATGTATATGTTGTATTTGAACTTGGATTTGCATTAGGCTGGGCAATATTAGGATCACTAAGGCCAGTAGCTGGAGACCATTGATATACATTTCCAGGGATAGCTGGTGTACCAATTAAAGCTCCTAAGCCACCTTGGCAAATCACAACATTTTCTCCAGCATTTGCTATTGGATTATTGACTACAGTGTACACTAAAGTATCTAAAACAGTACAGGTATTTGCGCTATCTGAAACAGTCAAATAATAAGTGGTACTGGCAAAAATAGTATCAATTGGCTGAGCAGAATCACTATTAGTAAGACCAAGACTAGGTTCCCAAGAATATACTAATCCGGGAATTGCGGGAGTACCTAACATGACTATGCTATTTTCACAAAGTTCAGAATCTGGTCCAGCATCCGCAATAATATCAAATACTTCTACTGTCACAGTATCTATCACTTGGCATTCTGTGCTATTCTCTTCAATGGTTACTATATAGGTGCTATTTTGACTAGGGTTTGCTATAGGATTAAATGTATTTGGTAGATCAAGCGTACCATCATCGGGTGACCAAGAAGCAAACCATCCTCCAATAGTGGGTCCACCAATATTAACTCCTACACCTAGACATGAAATAGTATCTACCGCTGTAGCGAACAAGAACGGATCTGGGGCAGGTAAAAGTAAAACACTTGATGCGCATGAAATAGCAGGATTTGCTTTTAATGTAGCGGTCAAAGTATACAACGTAGGGCTAGTTAAAGACAGTGTGAAATTTTGCGCCAATGGGCTGGTAGGATCTGGAATGCCGGCAGTGGGAGACCATTGATAATCATACAAGGTAGTATTTACTGTGCCTCCAAAAATAACCGTGTTATAAACTACATCGCCCACTGGGCAATTAAAGTCAGAATTAGCATCCGCCTGAGGGAGCAAACATCCACAATTTGGAACAAAAACTTGATCCGTACAAATTACTCCGTTCCACTCGACTTCAAGTGCATATGTGGTCGGTTGATTTGGACTGACAAAAGGTGTTGGTAAGTTCTCTTGCCCTTCTATACTAGAGGCATCTCCAGACACTACAGACCAAGTAAAATTAGCTAATCCTGATGAATGATCCCCTGATCCAATAAACCTAGGACCACAAAAATCAAGCCCTGCATTAGCATCATTTACATACACTAATACAGAATCTATATCTGTGCACCCTGTGACTTTATGAATTTTGGTAAGATAGTATACTGAAGGATTTCCATTAGGTAACAATGGAGGATTATAAGTAGGCATACTTATAACCGTACTACTTAGGTCCGCACCTGGTGACCAAATAAAATCATAGTCCGTATCATTCACTTCTCCAATTTGAATAGTTCCACCTAAGCAAAAAGTGATGTCTGGACCAGCATCTGCAATAGTTTGTACAGGTTCTATCAAGACATCATCTGTAACAGTACAATCATCTGGACCTGTAATACTAAGTGTATACGTAGTGGGTACTGAAGGAAATGCTATTGGTTGGGCTATCGAGGAATTATTTAATCCAGTAGATGGACTCCAACTATAGGTAAAACCAGGAACTCCAGGTGCAACATGTGGTGTACCTATTTGAACTCCCGTACCGATACAAGCAACCATTTCACTTCCCGCATTGGCTTCATATACTCTTACAGTAAATTGCTCAATGAAAACACATCCATTTGCATCGGTAACTTCTACGTTATAGATGGTACTTTCTGAGGCTGTATTTTTTGGTGTGGGTGAAGTCGGGTCAGACAAACCTGCTATTGGTGACCACTGATAAGTATAAGGTGGTGTCCCCCCAGTCGCTCTAACATCTAAGTTAATAGCGCTCGTAGCACATTTATAATACACAGTATCATTTGGTAGTATAGGTGCTTGAAAAGAGCTTACATCTATTAAGGTAATATTGGATGTATCCGCAACAAGGCAGTCTTCAAAACTGATACTTACAATTCTTCTAAAATTGGCGTCATCAGAAAGCGGTTGTGGTTGAAAAGAAATATTCGTTGCGCCGGAAACATTGTTCCAGAATGCACTTCCTACAAAATTAATCTGCCACTGGTAATTGATTTGATAATTATTATCGGCAAGTGTCAATACTCCATCTATTAAATAATGGGGTAAACTATCTTCGACTATGGCAACATCTGAGCCTGTGATAAAAGGAACTGTACCATTCATACATACTTCTATAAGCTCAGGAGTGATGGTATTCTCAGGTTCTATGTCATCGATACATGGTGCGTCATTTATGCGCAAAAGAAAGTAATCTGTAGTACCGCTAACTATTGAACCTATTTGACCACTTATTGGACTATTAACTGCATTTTGAGTTTGATATGCACCTACAGTAGTTGGAAATCCATTTGTTGCAGAACCCATAGCGTAAATACTAGACCCATCCGTTAACAGTTTTAACACAATAGAAGGATTAGTACCTGTTAACCATGTAGCATACTCAATGTCTCCATTCAAACTTGTTTGAAAAATAAAGTTTCCTGAAACAACTGAGTTTAAAGGATTAATTTGTACGGCATCGGGAGTAGGTGTAAATATACCACTGTTCGGAACTATAGAAGCAGCTAATATAGGGACACCATTATTAACTTCTAAGTCTGAAAAACGGCTGGCAGTAAAACCATATTTATGATAGAATTGCTCTACACCTTTTTCATCAAATTTTTGAAAATATAATTCCCCTGTAACTACAAAGTTATTTCGATAAACCAGGCCAGCGACGTATACTTCATTAGTATAAATCTCTATATGAGGTTCATCTTTGTTTAGAAGTTCTAAATTAGTATAAGTTGCGAACTGTACATCAGCATTAGAGACATCTATGCAATACAAATGAGCTTCACTGCCAGGCTGTGTATTCGTTTCCTTATGTGCTCCAGGAGTAGTGAATCCCTTTGTCCCTACTTGGAAAGAAGCAATACATATCATGTTTCCATCAAAATCTACATCTGATACTTTTGCTCCCATTTCATTATCATATTGGGTTGAGTAATGCTCTATATTGTTCCCATCATAAATAATATGGAAAATACTTTCTAGACTTCCATTCAGTATTGGTGCGGGGTTTTGAGTGATGGGATGTATAATTCCATTTTCTAAGTAGGCGGTTATTGCTGTATATCCATTATGCTGGAGTACAGCATGTTTCTCATCCACGAAAGATAGGCCTTCTATTCCTAAATAGGAGCTGTATAATATGGACCCATCGTAATCAAATTTTGACAACCAAGTGCTATTGTTTGGAATAGGTGTGTTCGGACTAGGCTGGAATAATGGAAAGTCAGTCGATATGGTTTTGCCTACTACGGCGACTACACCATTATGTGCTGAAATCCCTACTGGAGAATCATCCCCGGAACCTCCTAAATAAGTACTCCATATTAATTGCCCATTACTGTCTATACTGCCTACAACAGCTTCTGTAGAATTTGGATCGGTAGTATTATCAAAAGCGGTAGGCGATATACCTGGAACAAATAAATTACCATCAGAAACAGAAGTAAAGAAAAATACTTGAGCATTATCGTAGTCAAAGTTACCGATTCGTGACTCTTCGTTTATAACTGATAAATAAGTACTAAAATGTAAATTACCCAAAGTGTCAAACTTTGAAACTACCATATTACGTAGCCCGGCTATCATATCATTAGCAGTATAAGCACCTGGAGTAATAGGGTAGTCATAGGCTCCATTTCGGTCTAGATCGAAACCACATAAATATAAAAATTCACCATCTAAATATATTTCCGATAAATTCCTAAAGGATGAACCAGTTCCACCAATATAGGTGCTCCATTCCAAAACGGTAGGGTCAATGATTAGTATTTCTTCTCGATCAAAATTATCAACCTGAAATGAAATGATATCATCTGCAATATTATAGCTAGACTGTATTTCATTATTATCCTTAACCTGTCCTTGGTAAGAATAGGGTTTTCCTGAGTTCAATAAACCAAAAGGGCTACAATAAGTCAACTTACCATTTTGTTCAATTTTGAAATCTTCTAAGCCGTCCAATTTGTATCTGATATCACAAGGGTCTCCTCCAGGTTTCACTAAGTAATCAAACTCCATTTCACCACTGGAATTTAAATAAAATCGTAAATCTATATTAGGGTAAACATTGATGTATCGTGCTTCTTCAAACAGGGGGACATTTTCAACACAACCGAGATAGTTTTTTTTACCTGCTTTTTTATAAACAAAATCTACCTGCATTTCATGCTGATGATTTTCAAATAGCATATTATAAACGACAACATCTTTTTGGTCAACACTTTTTAATAGAAAAGAAACTTTGTCGTCGTAAAATCTAGCTGTAAGGTTATTGGCCTCTGCTATACCAAGAATATTAACATCCCATTGTCCTATGTTCTTTTCGAAATGAGATTTCTGATTAGATCTCTTTAGAATGCCTTCTGTGTCTATACCACTGCCTGAAGTATGGCTATATGCTAAACAAGGAAAAGTGAGTAGGGGCAATAGAATGATGGTAGCATAAAATTTTATACTATAAAATGTATATCTCCATCTTTGATTAATAAATATAGAATCTATCAATTAGTCTATGTTATTCATTAGGTTAATACTTAAGTCTCCATTTATGCAGACCTATTTTTCTATGGTTTTATGAAAGTCTTTTAAGACATATTCAAGTAATAACTAATACCAAATTCATTCCATATTATAGAAAAGTGTTATAAATAAAGGCGTTGTAAGGTGTTTTCAATAAGAATAAAATAGCTAAGCCCCTAAAGATGTGCGACTTAGATTATCGAAATAATGCCAATACAAGAGAAGATTTTTTTGGAGATATACAATTGATTATCACCGATATATTCGTTGCTTATTTAACCAATTTTGGAATTTGCGAGCATTGGCATTATGTGCGGTCAAATTCCGAGCAAAAGCGTGTTGTCCTGAGTTATCTGGTTTAGCACAGAAATACAAATATTTGTGCTGTTTATTACTCAAAACTGCATCAATGCTGCTAATGGATGCCATAGCAATTGGCCCAGGAGGCAAGCCTTTGTATTTGTAGGTATTATAAGGAGAATCTATTTCCAAGTGTTTGGTTAGAACTCTTCGTATTCCAAAATCTTTATTAGCAAATACCACGGTTGGATCAGCTTGCAAGAGCATGCCTTTATTTATTCGATTAAGATACACGCTGGCTACATTTGGCTTTTCAGGATTGTAGTTTGTTTCCTTCTCTACTATAGAAGCCAAAGTGTAGACTTCTTCTTTTGTCAATCCCAAGATTCCTCTTTGTGATTCTCTTTCACCATTGGCCCAAAATTTGTCTCTTTCTTGTACCATTCTTCTTATGAATTTTTCAGGAGAAGTATTCCAGTATAGGCGATAGGTATTCGGAATGAAAATACTCATTATAGACTCAGGCGTTAGAGAAAGTTCTTCAAGCAGAGAAGGAGATTGAAGCGCACTCAATAATGCTGAGCTATCGGCTTCTAAAAAGCTGCTAACCTTTCCAGCCACTTCAGAAATCAATCTTTCATTATTTAGAATCACATTTACAGACGCTTGTTTACCAGCACGTAAATGCTGAATCAATTGCCTATTGCTCCAACCTGGCTCTATCTCGAATCGTCCAGGGCGAATAGTATTTTGAGTATACTTCATGAATGAAGCCACTTCATCAAAGGAAGCTATATCCATGACCATATCCTGAGCTAGTAATACTTCTTTTAAACCTTCATAATCCGTGCCCGTAGGAACGAATAAATAAGTCTCTTCAAGTGTGTTTGGAACATTAGGGCTAAAGATAGACTGATACTTGGTGTATGAAAATAAACCTAGTCCTATAGTCAGGACGAATATTACTATGCCTATATTCTGTAAATGCTTCATGAAATTATTATCAGTATGCTTCTGACTGATTTGGAAAGTCCTTATTTTTCACATCTTTGATATAAAGCTGGACAGCATCTTTCATTTCTTGATGTAACTCCATGTAACGTCTCAAAAACCTAGGTTGGAACTCTTTAGTAATTCCAAGCAAATCATGAGTTACTAAAACTTGTCCATCAGTGTCTGGCCCACCGCCTATACCTATTGTAGGAATAGAAACTGACTTAGTAACTGATTTAGCGAGTTTAGCCGGTATTTTTTCAAGTACAATACCAAAACACCCAAGATTATCTAAAAGCTTTGCATCCGATTTCAGTTTCTTGGCTTCTTCTGCTTCTTTAGCTCTTACCGTATACGTTCCAAATTTATATATAGATTGAGGTGTAAGTCCTAAGTGCCCCATTACGGGTATTCCAGCCGACAATATTTTTGTTATCGATTCTGCAATTTCAGCACCACCTTCTAGTTTTACACCATGCGCACCAGACTCCTTCATAATTCGAATAGCAGATTCTAACGCCTTTGTACTATTACTTTGATAACTACCAAAGGGTAAGTCAACAACAATGAATGCCTTTTGCACACCTCTCACCACCGATGAAGCATGATATATCATTTGATCTAAAGTAATCGGAAGTGTGGTCTCATGTCCAGCCATAACGTTAGAAGCGGAATCTCCAACTAATAAAATATCAATTCCCGCATCATCTAAAATTTTAGCCATTGAAAAGTCATATGCTGTCAGCATACTAATCTTTTCTTTTTTATCCTTCATGGCTTTAAGGATATGTGTCGTTATTCTTTTTACGTCTTTTGAAACTGACATGTAGATATTATTTTGGTTTGCTTTATACGGGTCACAAGGTAAATAAAATGGTCAAATGCTTAAGAAATTGTATTATTTTTTATCTCAATTTAGAAGTAGCGTTACTTTACGATTTTAAGCAGTCATTGCATTTGAGGATGATGAACTAGGATATATGTCAAAATAGAGCCTTTTTTACTAAGTATTTGCCCTGATTTTATTGTATTTATTCAAGGATTTGAGCTAATTTTGCGGCATGAAATTAATTAGACTCTTTTTTGGATTAATACTGCTATCAGGTTTATTTTCCTGTGAAAACGATTTTGATATAACGGCTGACTTTCAGAATATCCCAGTAGTATTTGGATTGATTGACATAGGACAAGAGGTAAACTATTTTCGTATTGAAAGAGCATTTATAGATCAGAATCAAAGTGCATTGGTATTGGCTCAAAATCCGGATTCTTTATATTATGGAGATAACGTACAAGCTCGACTTACTAATCTTAGGTCTGGTTCAACGGCTATCTTACAAAGGGTTAATTTAGATGACGAAGGTTTCACTAGAGAAGAGGGGCCATTTTTAACAGATCCTAATATTGGATATAGGCTTAACGTTGCTGACCTAGGATTGGAAGAAAATGACGAAGTCAATTTTCAATTGATTGGACCCAATGAACAAATTTTCACAGAAGCAACTACTACTGTAGTCGGCTTACACGAAATAGGAAGTCAACCAGTTGATCCAATACGATTTATTGTAGATCGTAATCTTCAATTTACGCTGCGATCCAGAGAGCAAGCAGCTGTTTTTTATGATTTACGCTTAATTTTTAATTATGACGAAGAATCATTGGATAATCCGGGGCAGAGAGAAGCAAAATCTTTGGTTTGGACTATAGAAGAAGGATTAGAAAGAAGGCTTTCTACTACTGGAGGTCTTCTAACGCAAACTACCTTTGAGCTTGAAGATGGCATTCTATTTTACCAGTTTCTTGGTGCCAATATAGAAGAAGATGATAGAGCAATTCGCACCTTTACGGGGATTGATTTACAATTTGATGCTGGAGGGCAGGACCTATTTGATTATATCAGTATCGGCCAGGCTAATACAGGCATTACCAGTAGCCAAATCATTCCGACTTTCACCAATCTATCCAATGATGCAGTTGGTGTTTTTAGTTCTCGTGTTTCGACTCGAAACATTGAGCCTTACGGAATCAATACTGATACAAGAGATTCATTAAGAGAGGGAAGCTTTACCAGACAATTAAACTTCAACTAGGACAGGTCAAGCTACCTAGTTTTTTTTACTTTTTAATATTTCTTTGGGAGTGCCGCCTGGCGAAAATCCAACCGTCGCGCTATTCAGTACTACGCTTCGCTTCGGCACTGCGTGCATTTCACTACCGTGTGATTACTTACTATCGCTCACTCAAAAAAAGTATGGGCACCTCTATTAATAAAAACTATTTCTCCCAATCCGATTCTTCTAAAGTAAAAATTTCCCTAACGTCTACTTCAAAAATGTTCGCCAGGCGCAATGCTAAGACAGTGGAAGGAACGTACTTTCCCAATTCCATTGCATTAATGGTTTGACGGCTTACACAAGCCAACTTAGCCAAGCCAGCCTG
>CAYWOZ010000014.1:0-16159 GCA_964458675.1 uncultured Saprospiraceae bacterium | reverse complement strand
CCATTGCATTAATGGTTTGACGGCTTACACAAGCCAACTTAGCCAAGCCAGCCTGTGTTATGTTCTTCTTCGCTCGTTCTACTTTTATATTATTCTGCATAACTCAAAGAATTTTTAAGTTTAGAAATTTTCCTATTAAAGCGGAAGATAAAAAATAGGAGTACAGCAAACATATTGATTTGCAAGAAATAGAAAAATTAAAAATCATAAATGAACAAAATAGAGAACAACAGTAATGCAGAGTTGAAATATACCGCCCAGACCAAGGATTTAAGTCTTATTTCGGAGATAAATTCATCTTCTGTTTCTTCTTTTGAGAATGCTACAAAGACTGCACCTATCAATAAGAAAATACCGATTATCTCGTTCATAAAGTTATTGTTTGTCATGGTTATCCACTTATCACTTGGAGGCGCTATTGGGAAATCACTTGTATTTAAAACGGGAACTTTAAAATCCAAAAAAGATGGACTAAACTCTGTAAACAAATAGATGGCACCTAAAATGACAGATGGAATAAGGATAAACCAACCTATCTTTTTGTACTTGTGGGCAAATAAAAAATTGTTTTTCATGACTAATAGTTTTAATGATGTAAAGTATCTTTGAATAAATGTAAAGTACGATTTACATTTATACAAACAAAAACGGCATTATGTCAAGTTTATTTTACATTTAGGTAAATTCTTAGAGGCTTTTCTTTTGATTTCAGTCTACTTTGTACGGATAAAGTATTCATAATCAGCGCGCTGGAATGCTAATCCGTACAGCGAATAAAATTTTGTACATTTATATACTTATGGTTCGATAATTAAACGTTAAATAGCTCTTCATCTATAAATTTCAATTTGACTCCTATCTATTAAAAATGTTATTAATCAAATGATTAGTATTTTGTGGTTTAGGTTTACAAAAAATTTCCAAACCATTTTCTACTATGAGCACTACAATCGAATATCAAAAGGTAATGGACGAGATATACTTGTCTGTATGCCAAGAGCCAAATGAAGGCAAGGTAGCGGATTACATCCCAGAATTATCCAAAGTCAACCCCAACAAATTTGGCGTTTGTTTGCATACTGTGGACGGAAATGAATACGGGGTAGGCCATTGGAGAGAAAAATTTTCTATACAAAGTATATCTAAAGTTTTAGCCTTAAGTATGGTGTATAAGACCTTAGGAGATCAAGTGTGGGAAAGAGTTGGAGTAGAACCATCAGGCACTCCATTCAATTCCCTGTTGCAGCTAGAAAGTGATAATGGTATTCCGAGAAATCCATTTATCAATGCGGGTGCCATGGTAATCTGCGATATGCTGATAAGCAACACTCAGAATGCGCATGAAGAATTTTTAGCCTTTGTCAGAAATATTTGTTGTACTCCTGAGCTTGAGTATTCTCAATCCATTGCTCAGTCTGAAAAATCCGTAGGATACCGGAATAAGGCCCTATGCAATTTTATAAAATCATTGGGTAACATTGAAAATGATCCTGAGGAAGTGCTTGATTTTTACTTTAATATGTGTAGCATCGAAATGACTTGCCAGGAATTGGCTAGAACATTTATGTACTTGGTAGATGATGATTATGTAGGTCTAAATGAAAACACAATCCTCACTGAAAGCCAAGCCAAACGAATCAATGCCGTTATGCAGACCTGTGGTTTTTATGATGAATCCGGAGAATTTACTTTTAAGGTGGGTCTGCCTGGCAAGAGTGGAGTAGGAGGCGGCATTTTGGCTCTAATGCCAGATCAGTATTGCATCGCCGCTTGGAGTCCAAGATTAAATGAAAAGGGGAATTCAAGTAGAGGCATGAAGTTTTTGGAAGCTTTTACCACCCAAACTAATTTGTCTATTTTTTAAATTACAATTATTAAAACACATGAATATTAAGAATCTAATTATCGTTCTAATAGCTACATTTATCACTAATCAATTGTGTGCACAAATTGAAAAAGGTACTATCCGTATAGGTCCAAGAATTTCATTAACGAATCAATCTCAACCTATTGATCCTAATAATTCATTCAACTCCATTAACCTTGAGTTTGGAAGTTCAGGTGGCTACTACTTTTTAACAAATCTTGAATTGGGCGCAGCTTTTAATTTACAAGTATCTAATGTAAGCCGAGCTGGGACAACCCAGTCTTCCTCCTTTGGAATTACAATAGGTCCTACGCTTACGTATATGACTCCATTGCAGGAAAACCTATACCTCCCTTTATCCGTTGGCTATGGGCTTAGCAGACTGACTAGTTCAGATAATTTTGGGGACACTTCATTTGGAGGCAGAGAATTTTCTTTAGGAGCAGGAATTGCCTATGTACTTCAAAATAAACTAGGAGCGCGCTTAAGCTTTGGATTTGAATCTGTCAGACTAACGGATAATAATTCATCAAATAATACATCGACTGCAGTCAGCGCAAATAGAATAACAGCAGATATTGGTGTCAACTTTTATTTTTAAGACTAATATTGTTATAGATAAGAGAATAACTCAATACTCGTGACTCAAACTCAACACAGACTTCCGCGATAGAGATAGAGAAGGACCGAACCGATAGGGAAGGTGTGCGAAAGTATAGCCTGTGGGAAAGCCAGCACCGAAACGAACGTGGAGCCTGGAATAGCTCGACCTACTAGCAACACCTTTTCGGTGTAGCTAGTAGGGATCGCCCAAATAATTATCAATACAAATTTACTTCTTCCTTAAAAGAATTTCTTTTGACTCAAACAAATTGGCTGGCTTTAAGAACGCAGCCATCAAATTCCAGTCTTCCTTCTTTTGGTAATAATTTTTATATGCTTTTTTGAAATGCACTGTTAACGTATTTCCATCCAACTGGTGACTTAAGAAGAATAAACCCGCTTCATTCTCAATATCCTTATCTAGATCATCCAAACCATCCACAGAGTAGCCTTCTGGTAAGTTTATCTTTACGGTATAGTCAAATATTCTTGGATAGTTCATATGTACATCATGCTGGCGTGGCTCATCATCAATGCTAACTTGACCTCCAACCAACTTACCCAATTTAACAATATAATTTGGTCCCACTTTTTTGACAACATTGTCCATTTCACAATCAAAGTGAATATCAAGTTCCGTTGGTTTTCCATCTCTCTCATAAAGAGTAGACTTACCATTCGTAATTTCCTTAACCTCATTAGAATAATGGTTTTTAGCGTACGCTTCGTGTTGCTCTGTCATGTATTCTTTTCTGGTTTCCATCACCTTTCTACGCTGCTTGCGCAAATCCGCTTTTGCGTCACTTGACTTGGCTAATTCAGGTGTTTCAAATCTATCTATCTCAGACCAAATCTCATCGTACCAATCCACCAAAGGGTAAATGTATGCAGGATACTGATGGCCTGTTAGTTTCACATCTGTCTTCACATTCATAAGTGTCAAGTCTTGAGAATCGAAATCAATCACCGACTTATGAACCATCCCATTTTCCCAATAATCACTTTTAGGCATTAATATCTTTCTACCTTTATTGCTTCTACCATGGGTCCTGTAATCCTCCGCATTATAAACGACATAGGCTTCCGAATTCTCAAGACGATAGGGTATATATCCATAGGCCATAAAGGGAGACAAATAACTAAAATATACACCTAGATCAATCTCTGCTCGCAATAGATAATTGAGTTCACTAGTATTAATCACATCATCAATACTTCCATCTTCTCTTTCTCTAATAGCCACATACTTGTAGTTGATATCTAGTTCTTCCATCTTACGAATCATAGCATAATAAAAATAGTTCGCCGAATAATTTCTATCTGCTTCTACAAACTCATCCGACATAATTTCTCTATGCTCCATCAAATGTCTAAGAAAAAAGTAATAATCTTTAAGGGCTTTGCTACCAGTAAGCTTATCAGCTTTTCGCTTCTTCAGTGATTTTTTGTAGGCCTTTTCAATCAACCTGTCGAATGAACTGACATAAAAAAGACTCCTCGTATAATCCATTACCTCACCTGCACTTAGACGTTTACCGCTATTCTTTGCTCTTGAACGAACCCCCATCACTTGCGTTTTTAGAGTTGGCAAGTCTTTATATGGGTTATACCACATTTCACTCTCCACGCTGTTTATATTGTCTACTTCTATATATTGGGTAAGCACATTGTTTACAGACTTATCCGTCATAACTTTCATGGTTTCGTCATTCGTGTGCATCCAAGTAGGATACCCTTCTTCGGATTGGATGGCATACTTGTAATGCAAAATAGGGTACTCCCTCTGTAAAGGAAAATAGGCATAAATCAAAGGATCTCCGTACAAATAATTAACTGCATACGAATCATTGGCAAAAATGAAATACTCCAGTATATCACCAATTTCTAAATTAGGTACTGCTAATTTTTTGGTGTTATCATCTGTATTCAATATATAATCATCTGCTTGGATGTTTTCTACTTTTCCGCTTTTCTTTATTATCCGAACACCACTAGAAGTTCGCACTCTTTTGAATCCAATTTCTCTACTTTGTCCAGGAAATCTGATTTCAGAAAAATTTTCAAGAGCCGATTCATCTAACATCTTAACTTTACGATGTATTAATTGGGTCAAGCCGACTCTAGCCGAACCATCTTTCTCTACATCATAAATGTTGGTATAGTTAAGGTATATTGCAGAGCCTTCATTCCAGTCTTTTGGATAGTCTTGGCTTTGAGACTCTGCTGCGTGCCAAGTAAACTCCGCCATTTTTTCCGAAGGGATATTTGCAAGTTTTCTAATTGTCTTGTGCTGAGCGGAGAGCATCGGAAGCATCCATAGCAGACAAATTCCTAATAAGTACTTAGTCATCTAGTATATATTTTATTGTTTATTTCTTTTCTAATATGATTGGCTGATCGTAAAAATCCTTCATCTGCTGAACAGCTTTATTCCAGGAGGAAATATTGCTTTTTGAAATTTTAGCTTCGGGGATTTCTATAGAAAATTGGTAGTCTATCTCATTTCCATTTACGGAATAACTACCTAGAATCTTAAATTCTGGGTTCTCTATAGACAGCTGCTCAGGAACAGAACTTATCTTCTGAGCTTGATCTAACTTTAGTTTAACCTTTACATGATCCTTCACTTTGTGATTGAACCAATATTCAAACTTTCGATCTGCTTTTAGCTCATGTCCATCATAAATCTTGAATGGATCCATATATACATACGTTTCCTTTCCAAAAGTAGAGACATACTCTTGCAAGCGAATGTCTCCTTCAATTTTACTCAATTTACTTTTCTGGTCAAAGTCCTTAATCGCCACCTCTTCAACACTTACGTTTTCATTTCCATACTTCAAATAATTTCCTGCAGCGTCTTGTAGTTTATTTGACTTTGTATTTGACATCGCATATCGTATTCCAGATTTTGATTCGCCCATAAAAGAAGCCTGAACTTTACCTGCCAAAATATCCTCTTCTATTTTCAAATCTAAAGAAAGCGTCATTTGATTATCCGTAGCATTGGCCTTTGGTACGGATTTGAGAATGTAGTTATCTCCGTCTTCTATTAGTGCTTCTTGACCTTGAATACGTTCAGCATAGTTGTCTATATTGATAAACTTTTCTGTACCATCTAGGAAGATAAAATCGTCTCCTTGTTTCACAGCGCAGATCATATGATTATCAACTAAGAGAGAAGGAATTTCGTAATCATACGCCACACTTTTGGTTCCTATCCAGGTTAGTCTAGCATCATAGCCAGCGATAATCAACATTTGTTTCAGAAGGTTCGCCATGCCTTTACAGTCTCCGTATCGCTTCTTATATACACTTTGGCAAGACTCTGGCTTAAAGCCTGCAATACCATCCTCAAAGGCTATATACCTTATATTATCCTGCACCCAATAGTAAAGATTTTCCATCTTCTCTTTATCAGAGCTTGCACCTTCTGTCACTTCTGCCACCATTTCTTTTAGTCCAGAATTATCATTACCTATATTATCTACAAGTGATTTGTACCATTTGTATTGGTCTTTAGTATCTCTAAACATAGCGATCTTTTTTCCATCTCGTTGATAAGATTTTGGCAACACCAAAACATGTGGATAGATATAAGAATGTCCAGGCAAGCCAGGACTCCGATCATAGGCTGTTACTTTCTTAGCCGTGTAAGTATGCACGTTTCCTTTTTTACTTTTGTGCTTAGTATATCTTACATCGTGCTCATCTAGATAGAAGGGGAGTAGGTCTATTTCCATTCCCTCCGGAACCTCAATCGAAATGATACGCTCTAGACATGGTGTAGACTTAGTCACATAAAAGTTCGTCATATATCGCATATCGTTAAACTGCTTGGTGGCAGAAACCTTGCGCATATCTCCATATTTATATAATTTCAAATTACTATAGCGAACTCTAGTATCAGAATGGAAAATGTCATTACTACTATAGTATTCATCATTTTCATATTCACCTGTTTCAAATTTCTTTATTTCAGAATATTCATCATAAAAGATGGCAAAGGAAGTACTTGTATTATTCTCAAGCGCGACGTACACATCATTGTATTCAACACTAGCCACTAGTTTACCCTTCTTTTTTGATGCTTTGAAAGTAACGTCAACTCGAGATGATAGGAGAGCAATATCTGCTTCTGGAAATGTTTTTTCTGCTTGACCCGCAAACTCTTGACTATTTTGAGAAAATAGGTTTATATATAGTAGAGTAAAGGCAGCACAGAGGACTAGACTGGTTCGATTCATATGGATTGCAGTTTGTTGGAGGCGTCTAAATTAGTTTTACAATATAACCATTTTAGTCGGATATTACAAAGGTAGTATTGTGCCATATGTTTCAGAACTGAACATCAAATGTTTAATGATATAGAATTAATTTTATGGCTATAAGTTAGACAAAATTGTGGTTTTAATCGTCACTTAAGAAGCTGAGGCAATAATGCTTTAAGCACGCTTCTATCCACCATATGCTTCCCCTTAAAACTGAAATGTGAAATGTCTAACCCCTGTTCTTTTTCTACCTTCTGCTGAAACTGAATTGCTTTTTCCGTAAGGTATTCATCAGAAAGCCCATAGACTAAAGATATATTCACATTCTGGAAATATGCTGAATCTAAAGTGTAATCCAAATCCTCAGGTGTCAAGCCTGCCCACATAATGATGCTACTCACTCCTGGCTTACGAGCCATGATCCATCGCCATATTGTAGCTACGCCTTGTGAAAAACCGAAGCCAATAAGCTTCACATCAGGATGGCATAAAGGTCTATATTTATCATGCAGTGCTTGAAGGTAGGTGGCATAGTCTTCTATTTCCAAGAGTCGATTTTCTTTGGTCATCCAAGATGA
The DNA here is from genome assembly GCA_964458675.1 of uncultured Saprospiraceae bacterium. Classification (GTDB taxonomy): domain Bacteria; phylum Bacteroidota; class Bacteroidia; order Chitinophagales; family Saprospiraceae; genus JALZVN01. Next base: position 8,840 of record CAYWOZ010000014.1, on the reverse strand, counting down.
ACCAACTTGACCTTTGGACTCATTCCAATAGAATCTAGATAAGCCCTCAGGAGCCACAAAGAAGTGCTCCTCCGTTATTATATCAGAAAACTTATGAATGATATTTTTGGCTAATTGACCATAACCATGACAAACTATCCAAAGGTACTTCACCTTTTGATTCGCTTCCCCTAGAGTAGAGTAGTAAGCTGCCTTTTCTATTGATGTCGTATGATGCTGAGGAGTCATATTGCGCTATCTTATATTCGAGCGCAAGGTACTTTTAATTTATAATGGTTCGGTAATGATTTAAGGTTTTCAAAAAAATAATGAACCATTCATTTAAAGGAGAAAGGAAGATTAATTTCCCGCGTCTTTTTTCTCTGCGTCTTTCTTTTTATTATTAGCTCTTGCTTTTTTATAAAGTTTTTCATCACGGCTGACATTTTTTGTATTACGCTTATGCTCTTTGCCAAAAATATCCTTCTTCGTTTTATTTGTCAGGACAGGCTCTGGCACCGGAAAATTTTTATCCCCGTAAGAGTGATGAAACATTTTCGCTACATGTCTCCATTTGCCTTCTTCATAAACATAGCCTTCATATGAACCATCCGGAATCATAAACTCTCCATAAGGAGTCTTTGTAAAGATGAGGTGATCATATATGATAGAGCTATGTATCTCTTCATAATTACAGGACAATTTAGCCTGAGCAAAATATTCCATAAGTACACGATGCATCACTGGGGGATGTCCACGACTTTCCGTAGAAGACTGAAAAACAGGTGCGCCGAATACAGGTGCTCCTTTTTCATCCCAGGACAAAACATCGATAATTTTGCGATTCTCCAGTAGGCTATTCCCATCATATCCAAACATCAAATATTGCATTTTTCCTTCCGAATCTGTAAAAGGGTGCATATTATAATATAGTGCACCATACCAATGGCCTTTGTCACCCACTTCAAATTGAGGTGTATAGTACTCATTAGACTGGTCACTGAGGCGAACGATGCGTCCATCTTGATGCAAAACATACCCGTAATAAACATAGGAATTCTTCCCTTCAAAAAACTGCCAAGTAAAAATCTTAAAAGAATTATCTGGGGAAGTCAATTTAGACACAGACAACAGGCTATCGAAAGTATACTCATAGGCACCCTGGAGCGCCATGCCTGCTTCAAATATTTTGACAAACTGAGTATTTGCATTTTGTCTATTGATGAGTAGCGAGTCATTCAATATAGTTTGACCAAGAGATTTTAGCGTATCCTCTATTGCTAATACTTCAGGATTGACCTTTGATTTCGGTGTTTGTAGCGCATTATCTTGTGCAAATAAGTTTGTACATAACAGTAAACACCCTAAAAACAGCATATATTCTCGCATAAACACATAACGTTGGGAATCAAACATATGTTATCTGATATTTTCCTTAAAATTTTGCTGATTTGGGGCCTACCGCTTATGAGCCTTCTATCGTCGGCTATTAGCGGTCGCTATGTTCCGCAGTTCGGCATTCGCCTCAGTGCCTGCTTTCCTCCTGGCTAGGCTTCGCACTGGCGCTGAAAAAGCGCCACTACTGCACAGCGCTAGTCCAATAGACAATTACTAAAAATTGTATGATAGGCTATAAGTAGACTGCTGACTATTTATTAGCCTTAGCCCTTTTTTTCTCGATTTTTTTAATCGCTTTGTACTTATTCACTTCCTTTACAAAATGTGCTACTTCGCTTAAACATGAATCCGAATCTAAGTTCGCTACAACAGCTAGCTTTACTTCTTCGCCATCGCTATATGTAGCATCAATTTGCTTTCCATCATATTTTTCCCAGAAATAGTCTTTACCAACGTAGACATTACCTGTATGACAAATCCAAGTTTCTCCATTTGGCCCTTCTACAAAAGCACCCGCTTGACCTCGATCTGTTCCGTCTATTGAAAACGATATAGCAAGATCTATGGCTACTGCCTTAGTAGGTTTAGGTTCACCGACACCAAATCCATTCCAGTGTTTTTGTGTTTTATGTGGATTTTCCATGTAACAACTCCACATATTAAATCTACTTATGTAATTTACCTCATACGGAAACTTACCCGCTGGAGATTTCCAAGTTAGAAGAGGTTTTGGCTTCTTATCTGCCCCAAAAAAGAACTTACTTTTTAGTCTTATTTGGCACTTCTTAATCTTCTCTGCATCTTCTAATATTCGCATCTTCCTTATGTTTATTCAGGTAATAGATTTTACACATCACAAAGTAATAGGTTTTTATGGTTTATTGAGTTTATAACAACCTTAATTTACATATAGCAGTGAAATTTAATGCAGAACGTTGTCCCACTTGGCCGTAATAGGCCTAAATTCTATTTTTAGAAGATACTTTCCGTTTATTTTGCTTAAAAATCGAAAAAAATAGATTCCAGAAATAAACTTACATTAGCTAACAATTAAGCGTTGAATATGACAAATACAATCATCTCTAAGTTGCAAAATATATTGAATTCTGAACGAGTGTTGATAGGGGAGTCTTTACTTAGGAGATATACCCATATTTGGACTATGGACAAACCATTAAATGCAAAGGCCCTTCTTTTGCCTAGGACTACTGAAGAGCTTTCGCTTTGTTTAAAAATTTGCCATGAGAATAATCAAAAAATAAGCATTCACGGTGGACTCACCAATCTTGTAGGAGGTACACAAACACAGGCGGATGAAGTAGTTATTTCGCTTGAAAAAATGAATCAAATTATTGAGATAGATACAAACTCTAGAACGGCGACTGTAGAAGCAGGAACCATTTTACAAAGTGTACATGAAGCTGTCGCAAAGCATGAGCTGATTTTTCCTTTAAATTTTGGTGCCAAAGGAAGCGCTCAAATAGGAGGTGTGATTTCTAGCAATGCTGGTGGTTTACGCGTGCTTAGATATGGAATGACTAGACAACTAGTGCTTGGTTTAGAAGCTGTTTTGGCAGATGGCACCATAGTATCTTCGTTAAAAAAAATAATCAAAGATAACTCTGCGTACGATTTGAAACAATTGTTTATTGGGTCAGAAGGCACGCTAGGAATTATTACAAAGGCAGTGTTAAAATTGGTCGAGGCACCCAAGAGTCGTTGCAGCGCGTTTGTTGCTTTCAATGACTACGAAAAGGTGGTTACCTTTTTAAAATACATAGATAAAGGATTGGCAGGATTGCTAAGTGGATTCGAATTAATCTGGCGTGATACTTACGAGTGTATGACTAGCCCAGACCATGTAAATCTGCCTCTTCCTTTGGAATACAAATATTATGTCCTTATAGAAAGTTTAGGAAGTAACCAAGCACAAGATCAAGGCAAAATGATTTCCCTTTTAGAAGCTGCAATGGAAAATGAACTTATCCTAAATGCTGCGCCGGCGCATACACAGTCTGATTTGAATTGGTTTTGGCAAATAAGGGAAGATGTTCATGTATTAAAGACTGCTTGTACTTTAGATCATCATTTTGATATTAGTATTCCTATCAGCGAAATTGGAGCATATATAAACGACACACTTGAAAAATTATTAACCATTGATGGAGTACATAAAGCTTTTGCCTTTGGCCATGTCGCAGACGGAAATATTCACATCATAGTGGACAAAGAAAATGCATCGAATCATCTAAAAAAAGCCATAGATAATGTTGTCTATATTCCCTTGCAGAATAAAGGCGGGTCCGTTTCTGCGGAACATGGAATCGGAGTAGATAAAAGAGATTATTTATCACTGTGTAGAACGTCGGAAGAGATTGCCTTGATGCGTACTTTAAAGAGAGCGCTCGACCCAAAAAACATCCTTAATCCAAGAAACATCTTTTTGAAAAATAAATAACTAGCACTTCTTTGTTTTCAGACATTAATAACTATTTAAGATAGGGTAGAGGCTCTTCAAGATTAGGTTGTTTAATTAAAAAATAGATAGGGTAGAAGCTCCCCTATTTTGTCTACTCTACCAACTGCACCATTTATTGACTTGCTAAATGAAAATTAATATAAATATCCAAAAAAAACCGAGTCTCATACGTGTCGTAAAAATATAATTCATAGCCTGAGATACAAATGTGTCTTTGATAACGGAATGCTTTCTATTAAAGAATTAACATAGCGATTGCTGAATTTCACACGTCCCATAATTTCTGCAACATACCGTATAGTAGGGTGGCATTTCAAAACCATCTACTTAACATAACATAAATTATGAGTATAATGTACTGTTGTATCAGTATTAAATTGCTCAGAGTGATTCTAATTCGATTTCTTTTGCATAACTAATAAGAATGGTTCGGTAATTTTTTGAAAACCTGAAATCACAAAATTCCTAATAATTTGATTAATAACATTTTAAGAAAATTAGTCTTAATTTGAAAATTATTGATAATCAGTGATTAAACGTTTAATTACCGAACCATTATAATAACAATGGTCCGGTAAATATTTTTTTGCAAAAACTCGCCTATAAGGATTGATTTATAAGCAATTATATATTTATAAAATAATTAATTCAAACTATGCTCAAAGTAAGCAAAACCCATAGTTGCATTTTATTCAATATCATTTCCTAAGTTGTTGACTTTCAATAAACTTTCGAAAATTAAATTACCGAACCATTGTAATAAAGAACCTTAGTTTTTACTATTATTGAAGAGTTATACTGCTTAATATAAAATCATGGCTTACGACGAACATACCAGAGAAAGAATTGGCAATGTCCTCAAAGACAAAGGAATTGAATTTTCTGAAAGGAATATGATGGGTGGCCGCATCTTCTTTGTGGACAATAAGATGTTATGTGGAATCCATATTGACAAAAAATTTGGAGATCAACTTCTAATGGCTCGTATTGGAGAAGCAGCTTACGAAACAGTAATCGATAAAGAGGAATGTCTTCCCATGGATTTTACTGGTAGACCTATGCGTGGATATGTGTTTGTTACGCCAGATGGGATTGATATGGATGAAGACCTTGCCTTTTGGATACAGCTATGTCTTGATTTTAATCCACTTGCAAAAGCCAGTCCACGAAAAAAGAAAAAGAAGAACACTTAGGTTCACCTATTGAGCGGACTTAAAAGTAGCTATCAAGTAATTTGGGTCTACTTCAAAGGCAGTTTCTGGCAGCTCCTTATTCTTCCAATTTACTTCTGGAAATAACCTTAATGCCCCCTCCCCTTCAAATTGAATATCTACTGGCATATTAAATTCACTTATCGTATTATCCCATCGATAAAATAGACTCCCATCACGATAGAAGTATTCAAAAATAGGTAATGAGGCATGTCGCAAATATTGATTAAAGAATCCATCCAAATCCATCTTTAAGTATTCTGAAATATATTTTTCTAGATCTGATGAGTTTATAGTTTGATGATAAAAGTGTTCATTCATACCCCTTAATAAATTCCTCCAAACCTCATCGTCGTTTACAATGCTTCTTAAAGTGTTTAAAATGTTTGCTCCTTTATAATATACGTCTCCCGGATATTCTTGGTAGTTAACATCTCTTGGGCCAATCAGTGGCTTGAGATGCTGGATGTTCTTTCGTACACCCCGCACGTATTCTTGTCCTGCCTCTTTACCAAAATGATAGTCCAAAAATATGGATTCTGAATAATTCGTAAATCCTTCATGTATCCACATGTCCGCCATATCCTTATGCGTGATATTATTGGCAAACCATTCATGTCCAGACTCATGTATAATGATAAAGTCAAATTTAAGCCCCCATCCAGTACCACTTAAGTCAGTCCCTAAATAGCCATTCATAAAATGATTTCCATAAGTCACTGAACTCTGATGCTCCATTCCTAAATATGGTGCTTCTACAAGCTTATATCCATCTTCATAAAATGGATATGGTCCGAACCAATGCTCAAAGGCATCTAGCATTTTGGGAACTTCTTGAAACTGCTGTTTACCTTTAGATTCATTGTATTCCAATACCCAATAGCTGAGATCTAAATTGCCTTTTTCTCCATTGTATATTTCTTCCCAGTTGACATAATTTCCAATATTGAGGTTTACCCCATAATTGTTGATAGGATTGGTAACCGCCCAATGAAAGGTTTTAGTTTTCTTTTTTTCATTTATATCAACACTTCTAAGACGACCATTGGAAACATCGCTGAGATGCATCGGAATTTCAATGCTCATCAGTAGACTATCTACTTCATCGTACATATGATCTTTGCATGGCCACCATACGCTTGCACCTAAGCCTTGACAAGAGGTAGCTACAAAGTCATTTCCTTCTTTATCTTTTTTCCAACTAAATCCGCCATCCCATGGAGCACGCGCCGCTGCCCTTGGATTACCTTTATAAGACACTATAATACTGTTCACCTCCCCTACTACTTGCTTCTCTACTAGATGCACAAAATGTGCGTTTTCATTGGATTCTACCTGAAGCTTTTTTCCGTTTTGGCTAACACTTGTGATTTCCAGTGGCCTTTGCAAATCTATTTGCATCACCTGATGAGGTTTTAATACTTTATAGGTAATGACATTATTCCCTTCAATGTATTTGTCTTCTATTACTACTTCTAGACTAAGATGGTAGTGATTCAAATCCCACCAAGCTCGTTCTTCAGTAATAGATCCACGAAGGCTATCTTGTAAAGTGAAAGACTGGGCTAGCAAAAACTGACTGAAGCTAAGAAATATCAAAAGGAAGGTAAAACGAAAGTAGTAATGTATCATGCTATAAAATAATTGTACACAAAAAGATACTCAAAGATAGAACGTTATATGGAATCTAAATATTCGCTTACTGCTTTATCATTTTTACATCGAATAATCTTAGCTGAACATGTCCCAGAATTAAGAATTTTCTCTATTCTAACCCCAACTATCCATTTAAAGGCTAATACGTAATGCAAGAAATCAAGATCAAAGCGCTCAGGACATCCTGGATGCATATCAGGTCTAGTTTTCCCATGATGCTTAAATATGCGCTTTAGCACTCTCCAAAAGCATTTTAGACTAGGATATTGCAAGTAAATAAGTGTATCTGCCTGTCCAAGGCGAAGTGCCAAGGTCCCTGTATAGTTCCCATCCATTATATATTGATCTCTTCTAATAAGTTTAGCTACCTTTTTCTCCCATTCATCTTTAGGCGTCTCTTTCCAGCCTGCTTGCCAGTATTCCTTATCTAGATGAATCACTGGTAGTTTCGTTTTAATACTGAGTTTTGTTGATAGTGTTGACTTCCCAGATCCACAATTGCCAATAATCAAAACTCTTTTCATTTTGGTTAATCTTGTATAAAAGGATATGACAAATACAAATTACTAAATCATAAGGATCACAAACTTGCCTCCTGCAAGACGGTTAATATTTCATTAGATTTGATCTCTAACTTTTTAATGGTAGACTCACCATTATAAAGTAAATAGTAGGCCATCCAAATTATTCTATCTCCACTCAGAAGACCATTAATAGTGAGTGCTAAGGTATAGGGTTCTACACCTTCAAGATCATATTTGAGTAACATCAACATACTAAAAGAAGATTCATTTAATTTATAGGTCTTTATCACGGTAGGAACTCCGACTTCTACGTTCAAATCCAAATCGTCAAATCCTGCTGAAACTTCATCCCAATTTTTAACGATGAAATTATTTTGCATCATTTCACCAAATTCAAAAATCTCTTTATTAGTTGCTGTAAGGTTAGATATTTGTTTAGTCCCATAAACTTTGAAAAAATCTTCCATTATTATAACCTTGTCAAAATTTTGATATGTGCTATCGTTGATATAATAGCCAAGGACCATGTTTGCTGGTGCCTCTGTTGCATCAGCCAAAGACTTTATCTCAGGGTCTAAATAACATTCAGTATACCCTTTCACTTTAGGTAAACAAATATTTGCGCTTCCAAATTTAGGAACTCTTTCACATTGATCTTCTTGACCAAATAAGATCTGAGTTGAGATCGTAAAGATTAGGGTAAGTAGGATTAATCTCATGATTGTTTTATTTTTCATTAAACACCTCTTGCTTACTTTTTTTCCATCTTCGGTGTGACCACAACCAGTGTGGAGGGTAAGCCTGGATACTAGCTTCCAGCTTGTTTACAAATTTCTCCATTATTTCTCCTTCTGATGTAGAAAGAGGGTCATCGGTAATCAGCTCATAGGTAGCGTGATAATGCCCACGCTTTCTTTTTTCAAGACCAATATAAACAACCGCCCAATTAAACTCTTTAGCTAAGTGTTCTGCTGCTGGAAAAAATGAAGTATCTTGATTAAGAAATTGTGTCCAGTATGCGTGTTCTGGATTTGGAGTCCACTGATCCATTGCAAAGGTAATACACTTAAGTTCTTCAGGGTTTTTAATAAAATATTTTTTGGTCATCCGCATAGAGATCATCTGTATACCATACTGCTCTCTCGCAATCTTCATTTTTTGATTAAAGAATCTATTCTTAAAAGGCTTAAAAATGGCCAACTGTTTATAGGAAGTCTCCTCTCCCACTGCTATGGCATATCGTTCCCAGTTTCCGTAATGCCCCCCCAAAATAACGGCAGATTTACCTTTTGCGTAAAGCTCTTCAAGGAGGCCTAAATTTTCAAAAGTGAAATTAGCTTCTAACTCAGGTTTTCTAATTGAAAAGTTCTTTATAGACTCCACTATCAAATCACTAAGATGGTGATAGTAATTTTTCCTTATATGTCTTATTTCTTTATGTGACTTATCAGGAAAGCTATTATTTAGATTAGTGGTGATTGTTTTATGTCGATAACGAATTATATAGGCTAAAACCAGGAATATTAGGTCAGCGAACCTGTATAAAACAAATTGTGGTAAGTAAGATAAGGGTAATAAAAAAAGATAGTACGC
>CAYWOZ010000013.1:29354-31215 GCA_964458675.1 uncultured Saprospiraceae bacterium | reverse complement strand
GAATTGCAGAATTTCGAGCATGATCTCTGGTCTTATTAAACAATCCAAGCGTAAACATTCAGTATCTCCACGCGTAGCATAAATAGCACTTCTTGATGAATTGATATTAATAGCATTTATTATATAAAAAAGAAGTGTACTTTTGCTGCTTAATTAATTACGATTTTTCGTGGAGGTACTGCTACAAATAGGAGTTTTCATCTTGAGTCTTGCGACACTGCTCAAAGGCTCAGACTGGTTTATTGACTCGGCAGAGGAAATAGGTCTTTCCTTTGGCATTTCCCCATTTATTATTGGTCTTACTATTGTTGCCTTTGGTACATCTCTACCCGAATTGGCCAGCTCTGTTTCGTCTGTACTTCATGGTGAATCCGTTATCGTGGTCGGAACCGTAATCGGATCCAATATTACGAATATCGCCTTAGTACTAGGTTTAGTCGCCATCAGTATCCGACAGATAAATCTAGAATACAATATATGGCATATAGACATGCCCTTTTTGTGGGGTTCTGCATTTCTGTTGTGGTTCACACTTATGGATGGGATGTTCAGCATATTTGAAGCTATTCTATTTTTAGCAGCATTAGGAATTTTTCTATTGTACTCTTTCAAAAACGAAAGAGACGAAGAGGATGAAGAAAAAGAAAAGCTAAGTGCGAAGACCTATGGTTTATTGGTGTTAGGTGGAGTCATGGTTTGGCTAGGCGCAGATTTTACTATTGGTGCTATTTCGAACTTATCTATGCAAGCGGGGATTAGCACTGATGTGATTGCATTAACTATGGTCGCATTCGGTACTTCATTACCAGAAATTATAGTCAGTATCGGCGCAGCCAAGAAGGGAAAAACATCTATCGCTGTAGGGAATGTGCTAGGCTCCAATATATTCAATACCTATTGTGTTATGTCCATCGCTAGATTCTTTGGCGATCTTGAAATTCCAGGTAATATCCTTGACTTTAGTTTGCCGATGATGATCGTGATGACAGTCCTTTTTGGAATTGTTTCCAACAACAAAAAGATCACCATGTGGGAAGGCTTGATGCTGATTTTATTCTACGTATTCTATGTAGGAGATCTTGTACAGAAGTCCTTTTAATTACGTTTTACATTACACATTTTTCAGACATTATTTTATGACTAGGGAGCGTCTCTCTTTCCGCGCACCTAACAACGCAAGAGAGACCAGGTCGTCCGTTTGTATTCCGCAGTCACTGATACCATTTCTGTTTCAAATTATCACTAATTTTTTGATGTAATTTTCCAATTTCTGCGTTGAAAATACTCATGATAGCTAAGGCTATCATTTCGTTTTTCGCCTTGACTTTGAAAAATTTCATTCAAAAAATTACGCGGCATCTTAAAATATAAATGGTATCAACCTGTTCAGCTAGCGATTCATAGCATCTTCACCTGTCGGCTCAGCTACTCTTCATCGAGCTTCACTAGTCTTCTTGACTACCTCATATCACTTCCACCCCTCGCCCAAAAAAATCTATTCAGCAACATTAAGTATCTTTAAAAACTTAATAAGAGAATAAACCTTTACTTGCAAATAATCCTGAGTGAGCGGTAGTAATGAGGAGGCATTTTCGCCTCAGTCCGAAAGCTTGTGTGTATGGTTTGTGGAAGGACCGAAGCGTCAGCGCAGTCATGGATGACGCGACCCCAACAGCAGAGCATGATGGGCAGCTAGGGGGCACTCCCAAATTATACCAATTATACAATACTCCTAGTACTTTGTTAAAGGTTTTGACATTTCGGCTAAAAAGCCTTATTTTCAATACAAACTTATATCTGTGAACAAACTTATACTCTTACTCAGCTTCTTTGGAGGTTCTGTTTTTACAGCCCCTTTTAC
>CAYWOZ010000013.1:0-29254 GCA_964458675.1 uncultured Saprospiraceae bacterium | reverse complement strand
TTTAAGGAGTTTAGAGACCTTGATGCACCACTTGAATCAGGCGCTTGGCATCACTATGCTATAGTTCGGACAGGCGTCAAAGCCTTTACTTATATCAATGGCAAACTTATGAATGAGGCGAGGCGATGCAGTGGTGTCGATATCGCTAATGACACTCCCCTTTCTATAGGCAACAGCCCATGTGTAGGATCTGGTTCAAGAAGATTCCAAGGTATCATTGATGAATTGAGAATCTATGAAAAACCATTGAGCCATGAAGCGATCCTCAATCTGTATTCAAAAACGAAAGTCGAAGAGGCGGAAAAAGACTGCGTTTCATAGTTGAGTCCACTCCGAAAAGTCAGAATAACCAAAAATGAATCTTTTGACGATCTTTTCATTTTTCTCAACCTACCGATGCTCAGGCATCACCGAATTTCCAAAACTGAACTACCACCTACTAGAAGTAGGTGGGTTACACTCTAGGACGACTAGAAGTCGTCAACTTGTATTACTCAATTATAAAATTATCATCTCCTTTGTCTGATTCTTTTCTGTGGTGCTCTAAATATTCCTGAACCATCTCATCTGTTATATTCCCTGTACTCCATGCTCCATATCCAGTTGCCCACAAGCGCTGTCCCCAATATCGCTTCTTCAAACTTGGAAACTCTTTCTGAATCATTCGGGAGCTTCTCCCTTTTAGCTGCTTTAATATTTGACTCACAGAGAGTTTAGCTGGATATTCTATATGCAAATGGATATGGTCTTTACTCACTACTCCTTTTAATATCTCTACCTCTAGCGTATTGCAGTCTTGCCTTATTAAGTCTCGTATTCGCTTTTGTATATCTCCTTTTAATACTTTATATCTATATTTTGTCGCCCACACTAAGTCGACCGTTAGTCTCGTCGTTGTATGAGACCCTCGCCTATTAACTCCCATTCCTTTTTTTATGCAAATTTAGCATAATTGAATTTGCCCGACTTGAAGTCGGGGGTTTTATACCAATTCTGAGACCAATAAAAACCTCATCCAAAATATCCTATTTTTAGAATATCCTTACTTCTCGAAGTGGACTCATAGCTTGAATATTGCTACATTTGTATTCAAAATCTAAATTATTATGCTAGGAGATTTAATGGGTAATTTCGAAGAACAACAGAAGCAAATGCAAGCTACCTTGGCTGGCATCACTGTGGAAGCAGAAGCTGGAGAAGGAGCTGTGAAAGTCACTTCGAATGCCGCTAGAGAAATACTCAATATATCTATTGATAAAGAGAAAATAGATATCAATGATTTAGAGCAAATAGAGGACCTACTAGTCGTAGCTATGAATAGAGTAATTGCACTAGCTAGTGAAAAAGAGGCCGAAGAAAGCCAAAAGATGGTCTCAGGCATGCTTCCTCCTGGAATGGATGGCCTTACTGACATGTTCAAATAGCCGTTTTTTATCAAAATAATCATACTTTTGCGCTCTGATGTTCGTTTTATCTCAGTAGTAATCTGTATATGATTAGATATTTCCTTTTCTTAGCCCTTATTGTTAGCTCTTTTGGGAGTCTACAGGCTCAGCCTACTGCGGGTCTATTTAGATACTTCTCATTTGACAACTGTGATGGTACAGATGATCAGGGAAGCGGAGTCAATGGATTATTGCTCAATAGTCCAGATTGCGACTGCGGAGTTTCTGAAAATGCATTGTTATTTGATGGACTGGATGATGAAATGATTATTCCTGGGACGGAGTCCATTATGAATACGGTAGACTTTTCAATCAGCTTTTATTTTAAATCCACTTCAGGTGGTATCCAGGACTTAATCTCAAGAAAAGAATTCTGCGATAATGATAATGCATTCTCTATAAGCGTTTCTCCAGCCTCTAATACTATCATTGTGCAAATGCAGGAAAACAATGGAAAGGGAATACTATTCAATGAGCAATTAGACCCTTCAAACTGTTGGCATCATGTCGTTTTTGTACGTAGAAATGATATTCATACTTTATACCTAGATGGCGTTTTAGCTCGAGAACAGAGCACTGTGTCTAGAGTAGATATCTCCAATCCAAACATAAACCTTGTAATCTCTGGAAGCCCATGTTTGGGTATCCAAGATTTACCCTATCAGGGATTTATCGACGAACTTAGAATATATGCTAGAGCGCTGAATGAGAACGAAATCCCCGATTTAGCCGTACCCATAGACGAAATTTTGACTTCTGATACGCTTATCTTTTTAGGAAACTCTGTAGATATAGCTAGTTCTAATAGTTGTGCCAATTCATTCAATTGGTCTCCTACTCAAGGAGTAGCCAATCCAACTGTACCAAATACAAGTGTTACACCTGATGAGACAACGGTATATTCCCTTTTCTATAATCAAGGAGATTGTGTGGCAGAGGATAGTATTCGAATCTCTGTAATAGACCCTTCGCAGCTAGATTGCGAACAACTTTTCATGGCAAATGGATTCACTCCAAATGGAGACAGCCATAATGATACATACGGTATTAGTAACCCTTTTGCTTTAGAAGAATTCGTATCGATAGAAATATTGGATAGGTGGGGAAGTCGTGTTTTCTACTCAGACGACGTTATGGCACAGTGGGATGGCACTTTTGAGGGCTCTGAACTCAATCCAGGTGTATATCTTTACCGTGTTTTCTATAGATGCAGTGGTGTAGAGCAAGTGCGAACTGGCAGTGTCACTATGATTCGATAAGCCCTTCCTCGGCTAGATATATCTGTACCCAATATTCTCTATCAGGCTTTTAACTTTTCGCTATATTTGCCAAGAAGTTTTTGTTAAACGCGTTGTAAAACAAGACTTTATCCATCTCCAAACCGTCATAATGGAAGTCAAGACTTATAAAAGCATGAAAAAATTCCAATTTGTATTATTTATTTTATCATTAGCTATTGTTTCTTGTGCAGGAGACCCAGCTCCTACGAGTAGCGTAAAGGCGGATAAAATCGACAAAGTAGTGGCTACTTATACTGATAATGGCACTACCATAGTAGATTCTAGTCCAGAAAGTACCGAGGTTGAAACAGCGGAAGCCAAGCCTGAAATTATTGAATTTTATGTAGAGGAAGATAAAAAAGAACGAAAGCCTAAAGCCTCATCGACTAAAACAGCTTCAGCTACCACACAGAAATCATCTTCTAAAAAGAAGAAAAAATCCTCTAAGGGGGGTGCGAAGATGCAGTTCACAAATGACACTTTTGCTTTTGGGACAATAAAACCAGGTGAAGTCATTGAGCACAAATTTGAATTTACCAATACTGGAACAACGGATTTAGTGATTACAGATGCAAAAGCAACTTGTGGATGCACGCAGCCTAGTTTTCCATTTATACCCATCCCACCTGGTGAGAAGGGCTTTATAGGAGTTAAGTATGATAGTACGGGAAAATTAGGTACTCAAAAACCAACTGTGAGTTTGACTACCAATGCATCTCCTAAAACACAGAAAGTTTATTTAGAAGGCTTAGTAATTGGTAAGATGGCCAATTAACTAAGCACAAATTATGCTCCCTTGATTTACCAAGTATTTCCTACAACAGATCAAACATATGACCTCAGCGCACTGAGACAAGCGGAAAGTCTATTTCGCATTCGTAAACTAAGTGAGGCCATTCAACTTCTCGAGACGTCGACAATTCCAAAATACGAATCGCAAGAAGACATTGTCCCATTAGCTAAAGCACAGCTGCTTTTGTCTACCATTCTAATCAAAAAATATCAATACTTCGGCGAAAAAGAATGTCTGCCAAAGGCGCGTAAACTGATTCGCCAAACCATAGAGCTTTGCAAATCAAAGGGCGAATCTACATTATTGGCTGAAGCTTATCTCGTACAAAGTAAAATCCGCCAACATCATAAAAAAGATGAAAGGGAAAGCCTAAAGAAAGCGAAAAAAATAATTGATCAACTCGACAGTAAATACCTATATATAAAATGGATGTCATTCGCAGTAGAGATTGATATCAATGATAATGATCTCAAAAACGCACTTCAAACTGCTCAAGAAGCTATAAGCCAAACGGACTCCCTATCCTCTGATGATATCCGTGCCGATCTGGAAGCGAGTCTTTACTCTTCACTAGTAAGGATATATATCAAGCAGCAAGATTATAATAAATCAGTTGAGTACAATCAGTTGATATTACAATATGCGCATGCCTTTGGTGATGTAGAAAAGGAGCTTATGGCGCTCAACAATATGTCTATTATCCATAGTCTCAAGGGAGAATATGGAGAAGCGATGGAATATCTATTCGAAGCACTAGATAGAAGTAAGGAGATTAATTTTAGAGCGCAGGTTGCTAAGAGTCTTATCAATCTTGGAAGTATCTATGCTCAACTTTTCAATTCGCAAGAAGCAATCAATAAATACAATACAGCCCTTGAAGAATACAAAGAAGTATTAGAACCAAGTACAGCGGTCATCTTATACAACAACCTTGGAAATATTCACTTCGAATCTAATGAGCTCCTAATCTCTAAGCAATATTATATGCAGGGAATTCAGGCAGCTGAGGAAAGTAATTATAGCGAAATGATGGCGCATCTAAATGCACAATTAGCAAAGTGCGCTATAGTACAAGAGGAAATAGATGAGGCTGTTTCATACTGCGAGATTGCATCTACCTACTTTAATGAAGATCCCAATTTGAGTGGATATCAAATCCACCTAACCAACCTTGGTCGAATTGATTTTCACAATGGAAAAATCGATTCTGCAAAATGGTTTTTAAGTAAAGGGCTCGATCAAGCAACTAAACGCGATGATCGCAATATGGAAATCATTTGCTTCGAAGCGCTCTCTAATGTGTATAAGAAAGAGGGTAACTATAGAAAAGCCGTAGCTTACCAAGATCAATACTTAGAATACAGTAGAGCGCTACAACTCAAAAAACAAAATTTACAAATCCTCGACTTGGAGATAAGTCAGGTCATCAAAGATAAGCAAAGAAAAATCGAGCAGCTTATCAAGGACAATGAATACAAGGCGCTTCTACTTAAACAAAGCGAACGGATCGCTGAACAAAACCAAGCGCTAAAGGAGATAAATGAAGAGCTTAGACAATACGCTTATGTTACTTCTCATGACTTGAAGGAGCCGTTAAGAATGATTAGCAATTTTTCTCAACTTTTAGAGCGTAAGTATAAGAGTCAATTAGGTGAGGATGCTTTTGAATTTTTTCAATATATAGATGAAGGTGTAAATCGTATCAATACATTGCTTGATGATTTACTGAAATATACGACCATTGGTAATGCCAATGTAGAACTAAGCCAAGTACATTTGAAAGATGTAGTCGATATCTCGCTTAGAAATCTGGCCCTTAAATTAGAAGACACAAAGGCTGATGTACAAATCGGTAAAATGCCTATCGTATACAGTAACCAATCATTGCTAATACAACTCGTACAGAATCTAACAAGCAATGCATTGAAATTTAGCAAAGCGAATGTTAATCCAAGAATAAAAATTTCAAGTGAAGAAGATGAAATTTCCTACATATTCTCCATAACGGATAACGGTATAGGTATTCCGGAAGACCAGATTAAAAGAATTTTTATAATATTCCAAAGGCTGCATCCAAGAGGTACGCATCCCGGAACTGGAATAGGACTTGCGATATGCAAAAAAATTGTTAAAAAACTCGGAGGAGATATTTGGGTTAAGTCTACCGTAGATGTAGGTACTACTTTCTCCTTTTCTATTCCAAAAGTAAATATGGAATTTTAAAATTGCCTACCACAAAAAAAGCCTGCTCCAAAGGAGCAGGCTTTTTTTTGTAGTAATTACTCAATTAGTAGCAGTCTAACCTCTAATCAAAGTTACATCTCCACGATAAAGTAATTCTATTCCATCTACAAACTCTACTCTAATAAGATAAAAATACACTCCTGGACTGGCTTCTTTATTTCTAAAGTTTCCATCCCAGCCAAATGCTTCTGTGCTTCCAGGTAAAAAGTCCTCTCCATTGAATACAATTTCTCCCCACCGATTATAAACATTCATGCTAATAACCCTGGTTACTCCTACCCCAGTGAAGGGCGAGAATAAATCATTTAGACCATCTACATTAGGCGAAAATACGTTAGGGATATATACATTTCTATCGCTATCTACATTGATAAATATTTCTGCACTTCCAATACATCCATTGGCATCAACAGCAAATAATTCATAGGTTGCGTCCACTAATGGCATAGCTGTTGGATCTAGACAATCATAACAAGAAAGCGTACTATCACCTGGACTCTCCGTCCAAAATAGACTATCTATTCCGACGTCCGAATTGACAGAGGCGAATATAAGGGTGCTGCCACCAAGATTAATTTCAGGTTCTGCACTAATGCTTACACCAACAGGAGGAGGATCAACTGCAACAACTTCCACAGCAGTTCGGCATCCTCGACTATCAAAAATAGATACAGTGTATTCCCCTGCAAATACCGGCACAGAACTATTAATCGGTACAGATGGTCCAGCGTTGACTGTAAAGAAATAAGGTCCTCCATTTCCACCAGATACACCCGCAACTGTGATAGCTGTTTGTTCACCAAAACACGGTGCAGGAGGTGGATCTATGACCGATGCCACTATAGCCGGAGGTTCTATAATTGTAGCCATTGCCGTATCTATACATCCATTGCTGTCCGTCACTGTTACTATATAATCTCCAGCACTCAAAGCTGTAAGGGTAGAAAAAGTATCTATGCTACTGGTACTCCATTCATAAGATACACTTCCTGTACCTCCGTCAAATGCAGCTGCTAACAAACCATCTGCCTGACCAGAACAACTTACGTCATCTATATTAGTAATAAAAGCATCTAATGAGTCTGCTGGAGCGACTTCTATTGTTAATGTCTCTGGACAATTATTAGCATCTCTCACTATGACTGTATAAAGATCTGCAGGCAAATCAGTCAGTGGATTAGTCGTGCCAAGAGGACCCCAATCAAAGGTAAATCCTCCAACACCGCCTTCAACATCCAATTCGATAGCTCCATCAGCTTCACCAAAGCAACTAATACCCGTACTTTGTGAGCTGATTATAATAGGATCAGGTTCTGGAATTACTACAAAGGTATCGATGGCACAATTACCTGAAGACACAGTTACGGATTGCATCCCCCCCATCAAAGAGATTGCTGTACTCTCCGTGGTTAAAAAGTCCGTTTCACCAGATTCCCATGTGAAGATGTAATCTCCATTACCATTCATAGGAATAGCCGTCGCGCTCCCATCTGAAGGCGGCTGACCAAAACAAGAAACTGTTGTTATATTCGCAAAATCTACTACTATTGGAAGTGGGTCAACAATAGTGAAAACGGCCTCAGCAGGATCACATCCTTGAGAATCGGTAACCATAATAGTATACTCTCCGGCCAATAAGCCACTAAAGGTTGCACCGTTTCCTTGCACACCATCTAAAAAATAAGTAAAAGGTGGAGTTCCTCCTAAAACAGCAACATTAATTTGTCCATCCTGAGTCGCGTCCCCTGGACACTCTGGAGGGAATACTTCTGTATTTGCTATATCTATTTCAAAAGGGGTAGCAGGAGCTAAAACAACATTCATTGTGGCTGTGCAATTATTTGTAGCCCTAATTACCACCATATATGTTCCAGGACCTAAGTTACCTATTCGAGCACCACTTAATGTGCTGCCATCAGGCAAGGTCCAAGTAACCATATTGACTGTTGCACTTCCATTATCAAACATTACTTCTAATACACCATCCGCAAATCCTGGGCAAGAAATACTTGTGGAATCAAATCCTGTAATAATAGGTGGCTCCGGTGCAGATATAGTGACCGTCTCAGTTTCTATACAACCATTTGCATCCTCTACTACTACTGTATAGTCTCTCGCCGTCAAATCCATTATATCACTTACTGTAGAATTATTAGTGTCATCCCATTGAAACACAAAGGGGCTAGTCCCTCCTGTCACTACAGCTGAGGCTGTACCATCACCCCCCACTCCATCGCAAGATTCATCAAATGCCACTATGTCTACTTCCAATACAGCTGGCTCCGTAAGATTCACAGTTTGGGTAACGGAACACCCTGTACTCATTTGAGTAATTTGCACTTCGTAGGTTCCGACTCCTAATGAGCCTAAGTTAGGACCAATAACAGTCCCTTGTCCTCCAGTCTGTGTCCATAAGAAATTAAAATCCGAAGCTGGGTTTGGTTGCTCTTGTGTATTGAGTACTGCAACAGCTTCTATGCTACCGTCTGAATCTCCATTGCAAGAAGGTTCATTAGTTATAAAAGTCACTCCTAAACTAGGGCCACTATTGCCAACTGTAACTACCAAATTTTGAACTAAAGAAGGAACACTACTGTCCGAAATTTCGATACAGTAATCGCCTGGAACTAAGGAATTGCTAATCGCTGCGGTAGCTCCTACATCTTGAGGGCCGAAGACTACATCCATGGTTTGACAGTTTTCAACAAAAACACTATAAGGGGCTGTCCCACTATCTATCTGTAGAGATAATGTTCCATCATCAGAGTCTTGGCAGGTAGCATCTTCGACTGTTGGGGTGGCATCGATTACGAATTCTGGTTCTGTAATTTCTATTTCGCCACTTGTAGCACAGATGTCAGGAATTCGAAATGAAGTCACAAAGTCATCTAAAAATAACTCTGACGCTCCACCTGTAGCAATCGTAGGATTTATATCTATCGTTGTGATATCACCAACATCTCCTATGGCTTCAAAACACACCTCAAAAACTAGTGTCCCATCAGGAAAAGAAAGTGAGGCAATACTAGCAATTAAAATGGTGAGAATTTCTTCTCCGCTTGTATTAAACTCTGAAGAAGCCGAAATATCACCTGCGGCTAATCCAGGAGTGAGAGAAGAGATACCATCATATCGAAAAGAATTGGTGTCGTATAAAAATCCAACATTAAAGGAAAAAAAATCCTGAAACCCATCTAATATCACTGGTACACAAACTACAGTACCTTGAGGTATGTCCGTTTCTTGAAAATTGAATTTGAAAGGAGGACCAATCACTTCTGGTGAAGTATTACTATGAGAATCACCTATATTAACAAGCAGAATACAACATAGAAACAAGGCAAGGCGAATAAAACTATTTTTCATAGGAATGAAGTCTGAAATTCAGCAAATGTTAAAAAGTTCGTGCTTATAAAGGTATTACAAAGCAAAACGGGTAGATTTAGGCAAATATTGCTTGAAATCAGGCACTTTTACTGCAAAACCCAATCTCAAATTTAACGATAAAATTGCAAAATATAGGGTATAACAGCGCCTATTCATATTCTTTATGCAGGAATCCTGACATACCACAAATGTATATTATCCATATGACAGGCAGGATTCGTTGGAATTTGGCTATCGAAGCAGGAAAAAGGCCTAAGCCTAGCTTACAAATGGGCAAAAGAAAAACTTTATCTAGTTGCCTGCAAGCTTATAATTTGGGAGTGAGCACTTTCATAAACTTTGACAAGAATGTAATCGTCTTTACGCTGCGGTCAATCTTCCTTTCTAGTTTTGGCAAAAGAGTGACCATATCTTTTGCGTAGGACTTGGTCGCAATATTCGCAATCAACAAAATCTGCTCTACTTCACCCATTTCGCCTTGCCACTCTTCTACACTTGCCATAATCATGTTGATTTCTTTTTTATTCACTTTGGCAAACTGGTCAAAATGTTTGATAGAGTTCTTAGGATTGACATAACCTAATGATTCATTGATCACTTGTACAAATGAAGCACCTAGTATATCCATCTTTTTTTGAGGAGTCATGGTAGTACTATTAGCAGCTTCGCTAAGGATACTATTATGTGCTCTCATCAACTTATTAACTCGCGCTGCTCCGCAAGACTGCAAACTGAGTATAGTGCTAATGATAAAAAGTGTAGAAAGGTATTTCATGATTATAAAAGTTTGTATCAAAGCTAATAAAAAATATTTGAAGCAGTATGATTTGGGTATTCCCTCAGAGTCTATCTTCATCTCCTATCGTCGATGCAGCTATGCTCTGAGGTCGGGCTATCCTAGACTACGGTCTCGCCGACCCGCGGCGAGACTGGCGCTATCCCTCTGCCCAAAGCTCTATATAGCACCATCTATACTATCCCTAATACAAACAATCACAAATTATAGATGGAAGGAAAAAAACTAAATAAAGTATGGAAATATATAGAACATGTTTTGTGATAGGGGTATGGAGGATGACCATTTTTATGGTCAGTGTCCATAAGAGGTACGAATATGGATACCGAGCTGACTAGCGAGTCCGGAGGGGCCCGACACTGATCGACATTGAAGCCTAGTGCGCAAGCCTGGATGTGGCGATCAGTGGATCACCCAAATAAAAAAAAAGAGGGCAAGATTAATTATTATAAAATCTGTAGGCTAGATAAGCCTCGTAGCCAATTCCTAAACTAGAACCTAGCTTACCAATATTGTATGTTGCCAGACCTCCAATGCGAAGTTGCCCATCTTGGAAAACGCCATCCGTCAAAATCACTCCTCCCTGTACAGAAATAGATTGTGAAGTATTGAAATAAACACCACCCCAAAATACATCCTCTTGTTCAATTCGAGCACCAGCGTTTACTTCAAAAATATTCTCGCTCGCAAAATTAACCCAAGCCGAAGGTTCAAAATACATATCTGAACTGAATAAAATACTTCCTCCTAAAATGGCATTAGCATGAGGAACTCTTTGCAAATTTATAATCGATTGGTCTAGGCCATCAAAATTCAAATCGGAGGACAACAATTGATTAGCACTAATCCCAATGTAAAGTGTACTCTTATCATACTTATCCTTACTAGTGGAGTAAAACAAACCCGCACCCGCATTCGGAATAATCATACTCGATCCATTGAGTGGAGTTAATGGGTCAGAACCCACTGAAGTGACTACACCTTTCGAATCTATTCGATACTCTCCATAACTTCCTAAAATACCAATCGATAAAAAATCGTCTTCAGCGATATTCAATTTTACCTGATAGTTGTAAGTAAACCCAACCGAATTGAATAATAATGGGTGAGTCTGATCTGTCAGTAGATACATTCCAATGCTCATATTTTTATCCTCGAATGGATATTGAATAGAGGCAGTGATGGTGCGCGGTGCGTCATCGAAGCCAGCCCATTGTTGTTTATAATTGACCCCAAGTTCCCAAAAGTCATTGATACTTGTCATGGCGGGATTCCATATAAAAGCATTGGAATCGTAAGTACTGCGCTCTGGTAATTGCTGAGCAGAGGCATGCACTACTAGGAACATTAGAGAAAGCTGTAGACAAATTTTAAAAACGCGTGACATAAGTTTTCTAATTTAAAGTGTGTACTAAAACCAGCTCGTAATAAATACGAACTGGCCATCATAGTAAACATAATCTATAGTCAAAATCTAAATCCTAACTATAACAGTAAGTATCTTGATTTCTCAAAAAGATTGTAATGGAAGCTTGCTCAATCAAATTGAAGGAGCAAGCTTTCTTTTTAGGTACCTCTATTAAACCTATTCAAGATGCAATCAATAATTGTAAATTTTTTATTTCATAGGTTAATAGATGTACCCCTTAACAAACTAATCAGAGAACCCTGAGGGTTTCTGTATAACCCCTTATTCTTCAACTATACAAAGCGTCTGTCTTATCTCTTGATCATTGATAAAAGATAAAACATAATAATAGTTTCCAGCTGGCAATTGAGCGCCATTAAACATTCCATTAAATCTACTATTATCACTTTGGTAGTTTATTTTTTCATAAACGATCTTCCCCCACCGGTTGAAAACCCTAAAAGTATTCGTTCCAAACTTGGCAATATCCCCAAAATCCACCGCATCATTTACGCCATCTCCATTAGGTGTAATCATATTGATATGCGGAATAAAAGAAACCGGATCATCCGCAACAAAAACAGTAACCGTATCGAATGTGGTACATGCATTTTGGTCAATAATCATTACGAAATATCGAGTACTATCTAATGGTGTGGTAGTTGGGTTTGGAATATCATATACATTCAATGGATACTCACCTCCAGACCAATAGTAAAATTCTCCTCCGCTTGCCTGTAGCATAGCAGACTCTCCCACTGGTACGCAGATGTCCTCTCCAGCGGTAGCGGTCGTTCTATGAACTGATACGGGAATATCTATTTCTCCTGATCCACATTCTCCTTCAGATATGACCGTGTATATTATATCTTCTGTTGGCTGGACAATTACTGAACTACCTTGCGCATCCTCCAACTCATTGCTTGGATCAATCCATTCATAGTTAACACCACCACTTACATTTAGCGTAATGGGCTCTCCAGGACAAACCAATAAATCTTCTTTTTCGGATTGAAGAATTACCTCATTAATAAAACTTAGATTAATGGTATCCGATGCAGTACACCCATTCTCATTGGTGACCGTCACAGAAAAATTGTCTCCTTCACTAATTAAAATGAAAGCTTCGTCTGACTCGTTCGACCATTGATATGATGAAAACTCACCCGCTAGTATTTCCACTGATTGACCTTCACAAGCGGTAATATCTGGACCTAAACTAAAGTCCAAGGTGTCAGCTTGTCCAATATTGAAATCAGAAATAATAGAACATCCATTGGCATCTGTGATAGTTAAAGGATAAAATCCGGCTGATAATTCATCTATGTTGTTTTGGTTGAATTGCATACCTGACTCTAAGGTGAAATCAAATGGAGGGGTTCCGCCCATAACATCTATCTGAGCACTACCCGAATCCACATCACAACTGGATGGAATAACATCAATGTTGTTTACTTCCAACATACTCAGTGGTTGAACAATTGTAAATGTGGTATCCAACAAGGTTATGCCTGCACTATCCGTAATAAGCAAGGAGTATTCTCCTGCAAAAAGGTTATCAATATTCTGCATGTCACTTGTAAATCCATTTGGTCCTGACCAATCGTAAACAAGGTTTTCTTGATTGACATCTAAGATTATAGAACCCGTTTGATTATTTGCACAAGGGACATCTGTAATTTCAGTGTTTAGAATTTCAAAGGTGTTAGTTTTATTTTCTATTATTTCTACAGAGCCTTGTTCCATAGACAGTTCTATTGAATCAAAAACCAAAGGTGTATCTGTTGCTTTGAAAATTTGAATGGCAAGAGGATTACCATCGATAGTGACTGGAGACACATCCCCTACTTGGCCAACTGTTGTAAAGTCTAGGGAAAGAAAAACTTGACCATCTTGTAATGTTTTACCCTCACCCTCAATGTCAAACCAACTAATACGCAAAGTCCCCGCAGCTGCATCGGACTCTCCTACTGCTACTAAGTCTAAATCCCTAAGATTAAATCCATTGTAAGAAATAACTGATGTATCCCAATGCATAGAAAATTGAGCACTAACGATACTATCAAATTCTAGTGTAAGTACATCTACAGAAACTGTATCTCCTTGGAATGCCATTTTTTGTGGCATAGTTAAGATAAGCTCTTGCGCGGATGCAATTTGAAATGTTGCGAACAGGCAACATATAGACAAAAGGGTGGCTTTCATCGTGTTTACTTTACTGTGTGTTTGCCACTAGCTTTAAATAAATTGTATGCTAGGGTTTAAATGTTTACTATTGAGCCCACTTCAAGAAGTAAGGATATTCTAAAAATAGTATATTTTGGATGAGATTTGCACTTTTTAGAAACTCGGTGATGCCTGAGCATCAGCTGGTTGAGAAAAATGTAAATCTCGCCAAAAGATTCATTTTTGGTTATTATAACTTTTCGGAGTGGGCTCACTATTGTTTGATTAGAAGTAATTGTTCAGAGCGCCCAAAAACCAAAAAAAATACGCTCTGAATCAATTACCCTACTTATATCAATTATTTAAGCGAAATCATAGTCTTCGAAATATTTATGTCATCTGCAGTAAGGGTGTAGTGAAATACTCCGGAGCCTAATTCTTCATGCGATAATATAACTGTATTTTCTCCTTCAGTAAATTGCTTTGTAATCATCTTTACTGTTTCTCCTAAGACATTAGTAATTCTCAAATCAGCTTGCATACTTCTTGGCATTACAAAACTTATTTGTGTTTCATTATTGAATGGATTTGGAGCATTCTGTCTGAGTTCTAAACCTTTTGCAAAAGCATCATCAGAACTAGTACTTAATGCATCATCCACATTCAAGTTGATATCTAATCTTTCTAAAGCACCGTTATGCGCTTCTGTTAAGATTGGCTTATTTGCAAAATTCACATAATCGATAATATTCGAGATATCTTGTAAGGCCACAAATGATAGTGTAAACATCTTTTCATTATTGTCTACTGTCAAACCTTGCCCATCTAAACTAAACCAAGACACACGTAGTGTACCATTTTCTGCATCTGTATCTCCAATAGCTGCAGCCGTTAATGCAGGATGTGCAGATGAAATCTTATCAGCATAAGCCATTATACTTTCATCAAACTCAAGCCCCATCTGATAACTTACTATATCATCAAAATTGCTACTAGAGAATGTAAGATCAAAACTCTCCCCTTGCTTTACATCTACTTTATTGATAAACACTTCAAGTGTACCCGATGATTTTGTTAAGTCTTCTCCAATAATATTATGTGGATTAGCGTGTCCTAAAATATCACCTACTTTAACTCCGACAAAATTGGCCACTTCATCACCTAAGACCATGACTTGCTCTGAATTGTTGTATGGGAAAACATTATACGCATCAAAGTCATCAGGCATTTCATTATTCTCTGGTACGAAAGTCCATGATGGACAGAAATCTAATCCTGCAGTCGTACCAATAATCAATTGCTGAAGTATAAATAAATCAATCGTCGTAAATGAATTACTGCAATTCGCATCTCCCGCTATAATCTGATAAGGAGATACTATTTCTATTGGATCTAAATCAAGTATAAATCTTTGTCCAACAAATAAAGCATAAGAAGAAAGCCCATTTTGATCATTGAAATCTCTCTCTGGTATTACAGAGTACATTTCTTCCATAGGCAAATCTGGCTCCTCGTAATATCCAAGACTGTCAGTCACTTGAGTATTCTGAATATTATCACTTAGGATATTGATTTGTGTGCCTTCTATACCAGCTCCCCAGTAAGTACTAACAGTACCTGTGATTCTAGCCGCAGAGGCTACTGAAATAACACCTTTTAATTCAATAGATGTCAGTGCTGTAGGAAGACCATTAATCATAGATCCTACTTCAACTTGAAGCGGAGAATCTGTGATATGAATGTTTGTAAATTCTCCGTCAGTGCCTAACAACTCTACATCGATATAAAACAAAATATCATCATCATTAAGTGCAATTCCAGTTCCGTTATTATTTACATAATTGAAAGTTGAATTGGCACTTTGATACGTCGGATCTATTAGCCCCGGACTAATACCTTGTACCATACAAACAGTCTCATCTCCAACTGATAAAGAACCAGCTAGCGAAACAATAGAGTTACAATTGTTAATAGTCACTGGCACACTGATTACATTTCCAGCACTACCTGCCCTATCTTGTATATCCAGAATAACAAGATCTGATGGAATAGAAACGGTAACATCCTGACATATCTGATTGCTTCCACAAGTATTCGTTACTGTCAAGCAAACTGAATACGTACCTGGTTCGCAGAACTCATGTACTGGGTTTATTGAGTTTGAAGTTTCTCCATCTCCAAAATCCCATGAGAATAATCCTGAAGTAGAACTATTTGAAAAAGAACCTGTCAATACATCTGTACTTACTTCAAAACCAGCTCCTGGAGCACCATTAGTATTAGTAATAGTAGTGGTGAATATTTGAGGACAAGAGTTTGCATCTGAAACGGTAATATTGTAATCGCCACTTGGGAGGTCATCTATCGTAATCGCATCATTTGTAAAGTTTGCATTATCAGATACTGGTCCATTCCAGAAGATGGTATAATTTGGTGTTCCACTAAGAACTGAAATACTAATACTACCATCATCATTTCCACATGATCCATTATTAGTAGATGTTAATATATCAAAAGCAATACTTCCACTTATTGTAGTAGACCCAGTAGTTATATTTCCAAAAGCATCGGTAACTGTAACCGTGTAACTTCCCATACCTAGGTCAAGAATACTGAATTGATTCCCGTTTGAAATGTCAGTGCCACTAGAAGCACCTGTCCACTCAATTGTATATGGCGCTACACCATTGGAAATATTCAAAAATAAATTTCCTGGAGCTCCACAAGTTACATCTGTTGGGTTCACAAAAACAGAATAAACATCTCCTCCATTACCTGTGCCAGTTCCCGTACCCGTTCCTGTATTAGTTAACACAAAGTTTTGAGTAGAAGAACATCCGTCTTTATCAACAACATTGACAGTGTATGTCCCTTCCATTAAACCAGTGATATTAAAAAACTGACCTCCAATAGTAACTGTACCACTCGTTGGTCCATTCCATGCAATAGTATGATTTGGATTACTGGTAAGCACTTCTATTAAGATGGTACCGTCATTTGAATTGGTCGAATTTCCTACCGTACCGGCAAATGATGTTGGAGTCCCATTTTCTGTAACAGAAAGTGTTTGAGAAACTGAACAACCCGAAGCATCTGTAAGTGTAGCTGTGTATGTCCCTACTGGTAAATTCGAAATGTCATTTATCAAATTGCTGCTTTGATAACTACCTGTTTGAGCTCCCGTCCATTCTACTAGATATGGTGGTGTTCCTGTATTTACGTTGACCCATATAGATCCAAATACATTACAGAACGCTTCTGTTACAAAAAAGTCCGCAGTAAGATTACCTGCATCATCCGTAATTGTTACAGAAGAAATAGCGCTACACCCATTGGAATCTACAGCAGTAATGCTGTAGGTTCCAGGGCTGAGGTCGTTAAGATTGACTGTTCCATTGTTGGTAGTGGTCGTACCATTTTCGGGGCCTTCCCAATTTATAGTATAAATTGGTGTACCACCTGATATGTTCATGAGTATTCCAGGTGCTTGCCCACAACTGCCATTAACAGGTGTAGCTAATATTGAAAGGATTGAATTAGTTCCGTTTGATCCATTATTGATAACAAAGCTCGTACTACTTGAGCAAGCATTTGCATCTATTGCAGTGATTGTATATGAGCCTGATATAAGGTTATTCAAATTCAGTATTCCATTATTACTAATTTGATTGCTAGGAACAGGCCCAGAAACATCTACGGTATACGCGCTTGTGCCACCAGATATCGTAATTGCAGCAGAACCATTAGTACCACAAGCATCATTTTGAGCTACTGCCGAAATAGCAACAGTACTTGCTATACTTTCGATGACTATGTCCAAAGTTTGTACACAACTTGTTGCATCTGTCAAAATAAAGTTATATGAACCTGCTGGCAAATCGCTTACAGAAATTTGATTTGAGGAACTTGTTGTCGTATTAGATGTCCCTCCTGTGTATACAAGACTGTAAGGTGAAGTTCCGTTAGTGACATTTAAAGTAACACTACCTAAACCATTGCATTGAGCGTCTGTATGTGTTTCTGAAAGTACTAAATCACATCCATCACCGAATACAACTATTATAGTATCAGAACAACACAGAACCGTATCCATAATTATTAGAGTTTGTTCTGGTTGATTATTTAATACATCTACTCCGAAGCCTGTAGCTATTCCAGTGAAATTAATATTCATAGTAGACTGTACACCTGATCCCAAGTGAGTTGCCATTATGCTTCCATATGATCCTGATGAATCTCCACCTACTATACTAAATTGTGCAGGTTGATGCGTCCAATTTCCAGTTGGATCCCAAACGTTCAATGAATCTGTTAATTCATCCATTGTTTGAACTACTCCAGAAAACGTCTGCCCATTCGCTTGCCACTCATCTATTGTATACGGTCCATCTTGACCTAGTCCAAATAATACTACATAAGAATATTGAATTAAAGTGTCAATATTACACGCTTTTACCGGCAGTGTATAAGCAGTATCATTTAAAATAATATTGTACAAATCATTCTCTAAGAATGGTATTGGTACACAAATTTGCTCAGGTTTTGATCCGTCAAAAAAGACTGTATCCAATTCAAATAAATCTGGACACATACAATCATTTAGCACACTAAAGCTTGCATTGGCAGTACATCCATTTTCATCTGTCACTGTTACGGCATATAGTCCAGCATCAATATCAGTCAATGTATTTGTACTAGATATGTTTGGCACCCAATCATAAGTCAAAGCACCTGAACCTCCAGTAACTGAAATAGAAGCTCCACCTAAATCACAACAATCCGCATTATTAACACTTGGAATAATAGATATATTAGCTTGGCTACTTTCAATAGTGATACTTGCAGATTCAGTGCATCCATCATCATTAGTGATAACTATATTGTAAGTACCAGCTGGTAGATTTCCGATATTAAACGTGCCATTAATAGACGTTGCTGATCCAGAGGTAGTACCTGTCCAAACAACAGACGTGTTCCCTGAATTGAAAGTCAAGTCAGCTGAGCCATTTGCATTGCATGCTCCATTATTAGCTGTGGCCACAAGATTTAAATTTTCAGTACTTGTCCCAACTGTAACTTGTGTTACTTCTGTACAACCGTTAATAGTTTCCGCGGTGATATTATATAATCCAGCAGGTGCATTCGTAATTGTAAACCCTCCTGCACTTGGAATCCCAGAACCAGAAATAGGTCCGTTGTAAGAAACCAAGGTAACATTACTGGAGTGGCTGACATCTATGGAACCATTCGTATCACAAATAGCGCTATTAGGATTTGCAGTTACAGAAACTACTTCTTCGATGTTTTCGATAAGCACTTGAGTCGAGCCAGTACACCCATTTCCAAGTTCTACAGAAATGGTATATGTTCCTGATACTAGGTTTACGATAGTAAACATTCCATTATTACTAGTACTTGAACCTGACCCAGGACCCGTCCAAGATACTGTCCCTGTGATTCCATCAAAAGTCACATCGATTTCACCAAGTGTGTTACATAAACCATTGGTGCCTTGTGCAACTACATTTACTGGGTTATCGATAATATCAATTGTAAATGTCTGCGTTTTTTTACATCCATCATTATCGATTAATGAAATCGTGTAATCTCCTGCAGGAAGGTTTTGAATTAAGAACGACCCTGTATTATCGATCACATTGCCACTACTTGGACCTGACCACACAATATCAAATTGTCCTGGATCAAAAGTTACTAAGGCAGAACCATTTGTTTGGCACAATCCATTTTGAGGAGCAACACTAAAGTTGATTTGATTTTCTACATCAATGATACTTGTATTGACAGAAATATCACATCCGCTTTCATTTAGTACCGTAATTTGATAAGCCCCAGATGTAAGATTTGGTATAAGGAAAGTTCCATTCGTTGCATTGGCAGATCCGCTACTTGGACCTGTCCATGAAACGGTCGCATCCCCAGAGCCATAAATTACAGTTATAGTCCCCCCACCATTACATATAGATGCAGATGTGGAAAGCGTTACGTCTGGTGCTGTTCCAGAATTTAATATTTCTATTTCTCCAGTTTTTGTACAACCATTAGCACCAATTACAGTCACCCAGTAAACTCCAGGTGCCAGGCTATTTATATTGAAATTTGAACTCGTGGTGCTAGACCCAGTTTGAGGTCCATCCCAACTCACTGAGTAAGGTGCAGTACCACCAGTAATTCCAACATATAAGCTACCTGGTGCACTACATACTCCATCGGTACCATCAAGTGAAATGCTTAAATTGTTTGAATCATTTGTTACAATTTGAATACCTGTATCACTACATCCTTGCGAATCTGTGACAGTGACATTATATGTTCCGCTCAAAGCATTATTAATATTAAAGCTATTAGTAGCAGAAACAGCCGCACCACTACTCGGTCCATCCCAAGCAACATAATAACCAGGAGTACCTCCTGTAAAATCCACGGTAACTTCCCCCGTAGTTCCACAACTGCCGTTCCATGCCGAAGTACTAATCGTTATACCTGAACCTGAGTTAGTCAGGATTGTAGATACCCAATCCGAGCAGCCATTATCATCCACTACTTCTATATCGTATGTGCCTGACACAAGATCATCAATTACGAAAACTGGACTATTTGAAGTAGCAGTATTACTCGAAGGGCCATCATAGCTGATAGTATATGGTGAAGTTCCATTTGTTACTGTTACTTCTATGTTTCCAAGTTCACCACATAAACCATCATTTGGCCAAGCGTTAACGTTTATTAAAGCATCGTCAGATCCTAAGACAACAACTTCACTATAGGTGCATCCGTTAGCATCTTGAACATAAATAGTATAAGTACCTATTACTAAATTATTCGCTCCAAACCCATTGGTAGTAGAAGTTGCATTTCCACTTTCTGGCCCTGTATAGGAAATGCTATAAGGCGCAGTTCCATCATTAAAGTTTAAAGAGAAAGATCCAGTTCCACAAGTACCATTTGATAAATTAAGATTTACATCTAAATTTGAAATCGTATTATCAATACTTACTACTTGATAGTCTTGGCACCAATTACCATCAGTAACAGTTACTGAATAAGAACCACTAGGTAAATTAGGTATATTAAATGACGGAGAAGAAGATACCACATTTCCACTACTTGGTCCTGACCAAGATATATTGTAGAGCGGTTTACCATTGGATATATTAATTGTCAATGAACCATCTGCCCCACAAATACCATTTGTAGGAACCAAATCAATATCCATATTCTCATCTTCAATCACAAAAATCATCTCATCAGAACACCAATTTGTATCTTCGATTATTACAGTATATGTCCCACCTGGCAAATTAGGAATTGTAAAGTTTGGGCTGTTAGTAGTTGCACTTCCTGATACTGGACCCGTCACATGAATCGTGTAAGTAGGACTACCATTTGATAGCGATACATGTATTTTGCCTAGCGATTCGCATTGTGCTGCAGTAGTATATCCATTGATTGTGAAATTATTATTATTCTTAAGTACTGTAAAAGTCTTTGATACAGTACACCCAAATTTATCCGTAATAAATATGGTATAATCCCCAGCAGGAAGTTGATTGATATTAAAATTGTTGTAGCTAGAAGTTGCAGTTCCACTTATTGGACCAGCAACATTTATGTAATAAGGCGCTTTTCCATCTTCAACTGTAACGTTTACAGAACCGTTAGTACTACATACTTGATCTTTAACTAATAATACGACATCAAGATGCGAGCCTAAATCTTGAATTTCAATAGTCTGAGAGTCGCTACAACCATTCGCATCAGTCTTCGTCACTTGGTATACTCCTGGCGGAATATTATATATTGTACAAGTACTGCTATAAGTAGAGAAACTACCTGATACAGGACCTGTCCAGGTGACCAAATACCCTGGAATACCTCCAGTAGAATTAACAGTAAAAGATCCATTATTTTGACCACAATTAGTACCTGAAACAGATACATCAATTTCAATGGCACATGAAGAAGGACATTCAACTAGTAATTGATAATTACTAGCTGCACCATTATAGCCTTCCACCACAACGAAGTAGGTTCCAGCGGCAAGATATGCGCTTATATGTTCATTTGAAGTTCCAGGATTAGTAGAAAATTTAGCACAATCTCCCCTATCACAATTGGTCAATAAAAATAGTTCTAAGTTTGCGTTTAATCCTGAAAGGTAGATATCAACTTGTCCTGTTTGAGTCACCGTGAAAGAATGTACTACTTCGTTTCCATTATTCTCTACATTCAATACATTACCACATCCATAGAGAGAAACATTATCGTCTCCTAATGAATTATTGTAATTAAAAGTTTGACCACAAGATAGTTGTACAATATTGTTACAATCTAAATCTCCGCAGCTCACTTCTAATTTGAAATCACCTTGGTAACTAGGAAGCAGTCCATCGACAACTATATAGTAAGTTCCAATAGGTGCATTTTCATATATGATACCTTCATTGTTGGTCTGAGTATTATTGCTTTGACTTGCACCGATACATGTCAAATTATCACAATCGCCAGTGAGTAAAAACAAATCTAGATTAACACCTGGAGAAAGAATCTCAAGTCCAATTTGCAAATCACCAGGCTGATCTTTATTAATAACATATACCTTATCTGCGCCGAGGTACTTTATATTAGATTGCCAGTAATAATTCTCAATATCATTACTCTCCCCTATTGTCGTTTCATTAGCTAAGAAATCACCACATGCAATCGGAGTAGCATTTGTACACCAATTTCCTGTATTGGCGGCTCCGCAAATACCAGGTGTATAACTTACCACACCTGCAGCATCTGCTTGGCACGAATTCGTATAGGTAACGTCATTACAACCACATACTGGTTCATATACGTTTACGCAGTTCGCGTAAGGGTCCATCAAATTTGGATCAACACAAACATTATTACAAGGCCCTTGTGTGTAAAATGAAATGCCACTTGTTTCAGCAAGACAGGTGTTTTGGTATGTGAAACCATCACATCCACAAACCGGATCGTAATTTTCATTACAAATTTCAGAAATAACTCCTGAATTAGAGTCTATGAATACACCATAACTGTTTAGTACTACATTTGGATCAAAACAAGCATTTTCTTCTGTACAAGCTCCTATAACATATTCTGTAATACCAGAATTTTCGGCTACACATGAGTTCAGATATGTTACATCGTTACATCCGCAAACCGGTATATAATTAGTACTACACTCTTGTAAGGAAACAATATCTATTAAGTCAGAATCAATGCATTCACTATAGCAAACACCTGAACTAAAATATTCTACTCCAGCTGCTTTTGCATAACAACTGTTTACATAAGATACTCCATTTGCTCCACAAACTGGATCAAATATTTGAGGACAATTTGTTGGATTACTTGATCTTGCATTATCGACTATTTCTACCTTAAATTCTGCATTCGCAAAATCAACTGAAATTGAGTTTAAATCTTTATCAATTATTCTGATACTGTCAATTTTGACAGTCATCGTATCTATCATAAGTGGTTCAATTACATCATCCTCAATTATGAATGAGAAGGAACCAATTGCCCCTGAGCCTTGGCTAGCGTTTAATTGGTTGGTTCTGACATAGGAAAATTCCACCTGCCTATTCAAAGTATCTGTGAAGATATTATTAACTGCATTCGAGTTTGTTGGGTCAGTAAATGCGTTTGTTTGAGGCATAAATTGAGCAGGAGAAGATAAATCCAAAAATGGTTTATCATAACTTATCACCATCGCCACTCCATAAAAATCACTAATAGGTAAAGCAGTATCTCCCAGGTTAAACTGTATATTGACTTGACTACCCTCATTTACAGAAAGTACATCAGGCACTATATCTGCAACTGGAGCTCCAATGGTGCTATTCGTATATCCATCTGCACTGCTAGGAACACTATTAGATGTATGGGAAAGTTTGTAATTCGCTTTGATGGCCATGTTCAAATCCGACACATTAATGACTCCATCACCATTGCAATCACCATGTGCAAAATTAACAGCATTATCTGCGTAATTAGTAGCCCAGAGTGAATCAACGATTTGTTCTTGCCATAGTGTGGAAGCATTACTTCTTAAGGGACCTGTTTCATTGTACCCAACTCCGATGTAGAGAAGATCGACACAGTTGGTGACACCGTTGTTATTAGCATCACCTGGCCATAATTTATTCTGAGCAAATAGGGTGCACGAGAAAAGTACAATTAAGAGGAGAATTGGGATTCGTCTTGTATAATATCTGTCCATCGTTTATAGGATTTAGTTATAGGACTATGTTCTATTCTCAAAAGTAACCCTAAAGACACTCTATTACAATTACAATTATTTTGGAATTCCGCTCTATTTTATATTATCTTTAAGTAAATATAGAATTACTTATAAATCCTAATTAACTGAATATCTTGCATTTACACAATTTTATATTATAGTTATTTATATGTGTATTGATTAGATTTCCGTAGGGTGAATCCATAACATTGAGATTACAACAGTTTTTTAAGAAAACATTATGATTAATTCTAAACTAATATCAGTGCTATCTGCACTTGAAACTGAAGAATTCCAAGAATTCATTGATTTCGTAAAATCTCCCTATTACAATAAGAAGGAAAATCTAATTACCCTATGTCAAGCACTTCGGGTCTCACACCCTAATTATACTCCGCAAAATATTGAGCGTCAATCAGTTTTTAACAAAATATTCCCGAATAAACCATATGATGAGAAAAAGCTGGGATATATGCAAAGCGACCTTACTAAACTCGTGTTAAACTATATGCATGTGAAAGCAAAGGAAAGAAAGGATTCTGATATTTCTCTTTTGGATTTTCTCGCTGAAAAAAAATTGGACCATTTCTTTATTAAAGAGTCTAAAAAAATAAATCAGATTTTAGAAAATTCGACAAACAAAGGAGCTAGTTATTATAAAGCTTATTTTGAATACTACGATTTGCATGATAGATATTTCATTTCTTCAAAAGAAAGAAAAGATGATATCAATGCTCATTTAGCCAGTAATAACCTTGATCTCTTTTTTATTTGCAGGAAACTTCAATATTTTACCATTCTGCTTAATAGAAAGTTAACTATCGGTAAAGAAGTCGAAATACCTGATATGGACTTTGTCTTGAGTTATGCGAAAAAGAACTTCAACTCAAATCCTATAGTGAATGCTTATTATGAAGTCATCATGATGCAATCAAAAGAGGAATCTCTACCCCATTTTAATAAACTTAAGAAAATTATTAGCGAACTCGGAAATGATTTTAACCCAAAGGAGATTGCTGAAATATATGAATACGCCATCAACTATTGTATTCAACGTATTTCTTACAATCAAGAATTTTATACCAATGAAGCATTGATTTTGTACATGCAGTTTTTAGATTCTGGTTACATGTACCAAAATGGGTACTTGTCACAATGGACTTTCAAAAATATTATCAAGCTAAGCTTACTACTCAATCGTTTCGAATTTATAGAAAATTTCATTATAAGCTATAAAGGAAAAATTCAACCTAAACATCAAATAAAAGCACTGAACTATAATTTTGCGGAGTTACACTTTGCAATGCAAAATTACAGCACTGCACAAGAGTATCTAAATAAAGTATTTGTCAAGGATCTTGAACTGGTCTATAACCTAGGAAGTAGAATGATGCTGATAAAGATATTCTATCACAATAATGAAATGGATGCCCTTCTATCTCAGATAGCTGCTTTTACTATTTTTCTCAAAAGGGCTAAAAAGATTTCAAATACAAAGAAAAAGATTTATCTTAATTTTTGCGATATACTCAATAAGATAATGCGTCAAAATTTGAAGCATTATGAAAAAATTGAGCAAGAAATTAATGACACCAAACTTCTTACAGCCACTAGTTGGTTATTGAGAGTTTACCAAGAAATGAAACCCATACCGCTTAAAAAACAATCAATACAAACCTAAATGGAATTATTCACTAATCAACAAATCGACATTGCTAGTTTACCGAGGATGCGTGATGTTGAATACACAAAGCCGCAAAAATCATACTTAGGACTTACTCTTATAAAAAGTATTGTTTTTTGGCTTATTATGACTAGTATATTTATCACGGCTACTATAGCAGCGAGGCAAGAGCTACCACACCTTATACCATATGCCAAAGTTTTATTCTTTTCATTTGCCATTACTTCAATTATTCTTACTTGGATTAGTTACTATAAAAGAGGTCACGCCTTGAGAGAAAATGACATCATCTATAAGGAAGGAGTTCTGTTCAATAACGTCACTACCATTTCATTTAATAGAGTGCAGCATTGCGAAATTTCACAAGGCCCTTTTGAGCAAATGTTTGACTTATACACTTTGAAGGTATTTACCGCTGGAGGACAAAGTAGTGATTTAGAGATTCCAGGTTTAGATAAGGAAACTGCTGATGGCCTTAAAGAATACATTGTAGAAGAGACTGCAAAAAACACTATAGAAAATGCGCAAGAAACAAATGTAGTGCATGATTTCAAGACAGAATCTAGTTTTTTTAATGATTCACTTACGAGATTAAATACGCCAAGTGAAGAAGAATAGTGTAGCGTATTTATCCACTCCTAGAAAGCAATCTCCTGTTGCGATTCTTCTCATTTTGTATAAGTTCTTTATGCTAGTAGTGAAGAACGCCTTCCCAATATTATTGCTGATATACTTCAAACCAAATAGATCTGGAGATAATTTTGAAACCTATATCGTCATGGCAGTGAGTCTTCTTAGTGCCGCCCTTTCTATAGCCGCCTACTACAAGTTTCAATATTACATCCAAGGAAATGAAATAATAATCAATAAGGGTATTCTTAAAAAGATAAATTTAAATGTGCCTTTCGATAGAATCCAAGCGATCAACACAAATCAGTCTTTAATACATCGTATTTTTAATGTAGCTAGTATAGAGATAGACACTGCAGGATCAAAGAACAGCGAAATAAAAATTGATGCCATCAATTTTGAAACCGCAGAGGCTTTAAAAACTTACATCTTAAGTGAAAAAGAAAAAATTACAAAAGAAGTAGGAGTCGAAAATGAAGCAAGCGAAATTAAATTTGAAGAAAAAACATTATTACAATTAGACATCCCCGCATTACTCAAAGTTGGGTTTAGTCAAAATCATCTTCAATCATTTCTCATCATTGCATTCTTCTTTTTAGGTCTTACTCAATATGCTGACATCCTATTAGACAAAAAAGAATTTTCGGACATAGAAGATAACATTGCCTCTATTTTTCAAAGTTTTGTTTTTATTATCATCCCAATAATGATAGTTGCTACATTGCTATTGTCACTATTTAGAACGGTGCTAAAATATTATAATCTCATTTTTCAGGAAACCTCGAAAGGATATAGATTGATATCTGGTTTGTTTACGAGAAATGAAAAGCAAGCTTCCTTACAAAAAATCCAACTGGTAGGCTGGCATACCAACCCTTTGAAAAAGCTGTTCGGAATGTTTCAACTCAACTTATCTCAAGCTTTTAGTTCCTCTATGGTGAGAAGGCAAACTATGCAGATACCAGGTATCTATCCAGAACAACTAGAACGAGTATGTAGTAGTTACTTTCCAAACAATAAAGAAGATTATGTAATTCATCCTGTAAGTGCCCGATTGATGATAAGAACATTTTCTTTCATCAGCGTTTTCCTAGGTGCAATGATACTTGTGAAAGTATCAAATCTTATCCCTGAATTTTCATGGAGTATTATTATTTTAGCATGCATTGGTGGAATCATTTACACTTATTTTTCATGGAAAAAATGGGAAGTCAAAATTAATTCAAAAGGCTTGCTGCTCAGGCGCGGCTTTATTAGGACTTCTTATCTATTATTAAAATGGGAAAAGATTCAAGGTTTGAGAAGTAGACAAAGTATTTTTCAAAAACGTCGCTCGCTTTCTGACTTACATATTTTTACAGCGGCAGGCGTAGTCAAGATTCCATATCTTAAAGAGGAAATAATCGAAGACCTTAGAGACTACCTTCTCTACTACGTTGAGTCAAGTAAAATCGATTGGATGTAAAATTCTCTTTAACAAGGCGAGGCGGTTCAGCCGGAAGCCCGTGATGGACAAGAGGTGGAAGTGGCATCCTTTTTTATGGGAGGCGTAGGGGTGCGAAACCTCGCGCCCTTTTTGCGTATGGCAAAAAAAAGGATATAATGGACGACTCGGTCACGCCCTCGGGCCGTGATGGCCCCAAATAAAAAAAGACCCAAAACAAATTGCCTTGGGTCTTTTATTTAGTCTTGAAATATGACTCTTATACTATAGAATTATCATACGCGATTTTAATTAAACCAGCAATATTGCTTACATTTAATTTGCGCATAATATTCTTTCTGTGCACAGAAACTGTTTGATCACTGATAAACAATTCTCTTGCAATTTCTTTATTACTAAAAGCCTGAGAAATCAACTTCAATATTTCAATCTCACGCTTCGTTAGATTATACTTTTGGATAAATTTATCTTCAAATTTACTTCTTTCCTTATCGGCCATAAATGTTTTACCATTCGACCTAGCGCCTACTAACTGCACGCCTACTCCGATGTATGTTTTACCATTCAACACTTCGTCTATGGCATTAAGTAATTCGTATGGATCAGAATTTTTCAGGATGTAACCATCGACACCCGCTTTGAATGCAGACTTGACAAGCTTAGCTTCGTCGTACATCGTCAAGGCAAGAATCTTCATATCGCCATAGTTGTCTCTAATAGAGTCAAGTACATCGAGCCCATCTGTCTCTGGCATATTGAGATCAAGCAATAAAAGATCAGGATAGGTGCGCTTAAGAATAGGAAGTAGATCCCTACCATTTTCAGCTTCACCAATTATTTGAAATTCAAACTTGTCTGTTCTTCTCAGAATATTCTTAAGACCTTCTGTGAATAATTGGTGGTCATCTGCAATTACGGTTCTTATCACTGTGCGGAGTTTATGGTTTAATTTAAATACAACACTTGCACGCAAGCGCCATATACCTTAATAGTATAAGCAAACTAAGTGCCACAGAATGACAGAGCGACTGTATTATAGTCACCACACATTAAGTGCACGGAATGCATTAAAATTTAAAAACCATGAAACTCGTTAACTGGGAAATTGGACAAAGAATTTAAGCCCAAAATAGAGGTAATTCCTCTACAGGTAATCGGTTTGATATGTTCATGATTTAAAATAAATAAGGCTGCATTTCTGCAATCTTTTGACTAATGTAGAGTTAATAATCCAAACATGAAAGAAACTTGATATCCAATTTATACCATAAATGGTGTAAAAAACAACTTACACATATAATTTAATTTGTATATGTTATAATCTTAATTGGTAAAAAGCTTTTAGTCAAAGTTTTCTAAAATAAAAATTGAAGTAAAGAAAAAATTTGTAAAGTGTAATAGTGTAAATGACTTTTTCAAATACTTATCAACAAAGATAAACTTCGACAATTTTCTACCCCAATTTGGTTATTTTTTCGCCATTTCAATTGAAAGAGATCAAGACCAATAGGCAAAATTTTCATCAACTTTTAAAGCTTCATCGCTAATTTCATTCCTTGGTCAATTGCAAATTTTGCATCCAATTCTTTAGCTTCAAACGCTCCGCCGATCAAATGCACAGGTAGTCCTTTATCTTTCAAAGTGGCGTGTAAATTATTGACAGAAATTTGTCCAGCACATATTACAACATTGTCTACA
>CAYWOZ010000012.1:19482-32611 GCA_964458675.1 uncultured Saprospiraceae bacterium | reverse complement strand
AATATTTCAAATTAAATGTATTCGTAAAGTATTACTAAAATTGTGCCATTGAAAGTCTTTTGAAAACACATTGTTATTGGGTCATTGATTTAAAAATCAATCAACTATAACGACAATATTTTTGCGCTCTGGGAAGAAGTGATCCGAACTACGATATAGGACTAATGAAGGGGGGACTAGAGATGGATGAGCAATTCCCATATAGAATTGAGAGCGCCCTTAAGAAAAGTTTATTTTTTGAAACTAGCCGCTCCACTTATCACTTGCTCTACTTGTAAGCTTTGCACCATCATAATATTTATGGCTTCAAAATCAAGAATCAAAGAATCATCCTCTAACTCCAAGATGTCCGTCTCTGAATTCTCTCCTGTATTCGCATCACTTATAGTGAGTACCCCTTCGCTTTGCGACCAGATGCCATCTCCTAAAAAGTTATTAAATACTAAATCTTGGCTTACCTCTTGACCAAAGACATTCGAAGTAACAGTAATGGTAAATGATCCATCTGAAGTATATATTGCAGGGTCTTGCTCAAAAATCAAAGTAGCATCAATGTCTTTTGCATTTCCATCAAAATCTGACGTAGCAATACTGCCATCTTCATCAGTTGTCATAGATATCCCATCATAAGTCAAGCCAGACAAAGTCCAGACACCTTCCAGTGTAGGGGCATTGGGAATATTTGAAGAATCGTCCTGACCACATGAAACCAATAAGAATACAAACAGAAATTTAGAAAATACTTTCATCGACCAAGGTTTAAGTCATAAAAGTATCTCTTTGTTTTAACAAAAAGTGGAATTATTAAAGATAGTTTAAGGCAAAGCTTCTAGCTAGATAATCTAGCTAGAAGCTCAAACCATTTATTTAGTATAGGTATACACGCCATTAAAGGCAAATTCACTTATTTCCAGTCCAACTACTGGCTCAGGATTATCACATTCTTGATCTAAAGAAAACATGAGTCTAGTATCAGATATCTCTAAAATATTAGCTACCGTCTCTTCTCCTTTTTCATCATTTTGGAAAACAATAGTATCATCCACTCGCTCCATAGTATTAGAACCTAGTGGAGCTTCAAATTCGAGAGGCATTTCGGAAGTTGTTCCTAATACCTCAACACTTTGAATTACTGTAAAGGACCCAGATGCAGTGAGGGTATTTGGGTCTTCTATAAAGGCAGCTGTCAGTGATATATCCGTTGCATCACCGACGCTTACAGAACTAACTGGAATTCCACTAAACTCCCCCTCTAAGCTAATTTCATAAGTCAGAGATTCTAGACTCTACTCTCCAACTAATTAATCAGGAGCAGCTTCCATTTCATCATCATTGCCACATGAAAAAGTAAGAGCAAGTAAAATAATAAGGCTAAAATAAGATAGGCTTTTCATAAGAATTTGTTTTTGTTATAAAATAGTTAGAAAAGATTTTAATTAACTCCATTGAAGAAGTAAACTAAAATAGTTTGCATTCTATTAATAACAAAAACAAATTTTTATTACTAGTCTTAATAAATTTATGAAAAAATTAACTACAACTACTTCATCGAAGCAGCCCTTTGTCTATCTGCATTAGCTTCTGCTGTTCTACCTAATTGATCATATGCACTTGCTCGATTATTGTAAAAACTAGCCTTACCAGGAGACAGACGAATCGCTTCAGAGATAGCTGCGACCGCCTCATTGTACTGACCTAATCGCATATAGCAAACTCCTTTCAGTTCTATCATATCTGCTGTTTTAGGTTTCAATTTTAGGTATCGGTCAACATCCGCGATAGCTTCTGCATAATTGCCTGCATTGAGATTCACTAAAGAACGATTAGAATGTGCATCAGGTAAAAATGGCTCATACTTAACAGCCTTATTCAAATCTTGAAGAGCCAAATCATACTGCCCTCTCTTGGCGTAAATAGAACCACGGGCAGAATAATTGTACCCATTTTCAGGATCTAATTCTTCTACCTTGTTATAATCTACAAGCGCCTTATCATCTTGTCCTGCATTGAAGTAAATATTCCCTCTGCCTAAGTAGGCATTAGGATAAGCAGCATTACTTCTGATGGCCATGTCATAATCGGCCTGTGCTCCTTTTATATCTCCTGCCCTCTTTTTGAATATACCTCGATTGTTGAAAGCCAACGCTAAGTGAGGATTTAAAGGAGCTTTGCTATAAGATTCTTTATTAATCACATCAGTAAACAAAGTGCTACTGTTTTGAAAGACTCCCACGCGCATAAAGCCGAGTAATGCAAAAACGGCTGCTAATACAAAGCCTACTATATGAGGTGCAAAAGGCAATTTGGACTTGATACTATTTAGTCCATACACCAAAATAAAAAACAGCCCTGCTATAGGAACATACATATATCTATCTGCCATCAAGACATCACGCACGGACATCAATGAAGTCAAGGTAGGAAAGAACACATTGATAAAAAAGAAGAGTAGACCAAAAGCCAACCATCGATTATCTTTTTTCAATGCCCAAGCTAAGGTTCCTAGCATCACAAGACTTATCACAGTATTGACGTATATCGTAGCTGGTATGCTCCCTTTTAATGGATAGGTATAAAAGAAGGATAAATTGAGAGGAACAATTGTTCTCTGCACATAAGCGGTTACAGTATGCAAAGCTAAAAATAGGCGTTCAAAAATTCCAAAGCTTTCTCCACTTACTACTACTTTTGCATCCAAGGCACCCGCAGTAGCATTCAAGGTTACAAAACCAATAATCAATGAAATAACAAAATAGGGCGCCTTTTCAGCTAATACTTTTCCAGATAATATATTTCGCCCTTTAAAATAATCTATCGCTAACAACATCAAAGGCAAAGCCACAGCTTGTTCTTTGCATAGGACCGAGTATCCCATCAATAGTACAGAGATAAAAAGCATCCTTCTACTTTTGGTATCATCGAGATATTTGAGATAAGCCCAAATAGCAGCAAGATAAAAAAGGGTATACGTTCCTATTTTCATAGCAGCGGCTAACCAAGCAACGGATTCCACTTGCATAGGATGCACCGCCCAGAGTAATGCTATGACGCCAGCCATCCAATCTTCTTTGGTAAGATTTTTAAAAATCAAAAATACAAATAGCACATTGAGCAAATGAACCAACAAACTTCCGAATCGAATAAAACCTATACTGTCAGATAGCCAATATTGAATAGACATAATACTCATCGCCATCGGAGAGTACTGAGAAGCATACGGGCCGGCGAACAAATCCCCAAATTCCATATTTCGAATCAGTGGATTTTCATGTACATAAAGATCATCGTCATAGTTCAAATATTCATTCGAATAAATAGTTGCGTATACTACCAAACCAGCAATAATGGCTACCATAAGGTAAATCCATGGAAAGCTAGATTTCGCAGCTACAGCTTGCTTATTCTTCTTAGCTTTTTTTAGCTTTTTCTTATCCTTAGATTTTGCCATTTTATTATGTTCTTATATGATTTGTATTTGCCCCTTATTTTAGTTCCTAGCTTTTTCTTTGCTAACAGCTAAATGCTAATGGCTAAATGCTATCCTTTTCGCCCACCTGGTCTTT
Source organism: uncultured Saprospiraceae bacterium (assembly GCA_964458675.1). Classification (GTDB taxonomy): domain Bacteria; phylum Bacteroidota; class Bacteroidia; order Chitinophagales; family Saprospiraceae; genus JALZVN01. Next base: position 29,048 of record CAYWOZ010000012.1, on the reverse strand, counting down.
AAAAAAATACATGGGCCTTCTTCGTACTTCGTTGAATATCCTAGCGATGTATTCTCCTATAACGCCTAGACTGAGCAAGGTAACTCCTCCTATAAATAATACGGACACTAAGATAGAAGTCCACCCTTCTACTGTAGCACCTATAAAATGCTGAACGATAGCATATATCGCATATAAGAGCGCTGCTACACTCACTATGACACCAGTGTAAAATGCAATACGTAAAGGTTTGACAGAAAAAGAAACAATTCCATCTAAGCCAAATCTAAGCATCTTGAAAAATGTATATTTGGAAGCACCTGCGTTCCTTTCTGCAGCTTGATAGGGAATAATCGCCTGCTCAAACCCCATCCATCCCACTAGCCCTCTAGTAAAGCGATGTGTTTCTGGGAGGCTATTCAACGCATCAACCGCTTTACGATTCATCAATCTAAAATCAGCGGCAGCTGGTTCTATAGGTACATCGGAAAGTGCATTCAGCATTCCATAATACCAGCGCGAACTGAGTCGCTTAAACATGCCCGTACTTTTTGCATCTATTCGTTTGGTGTTTACAATATCAAAACCTTCTGCATACTTCTTGAGCAAATCCGGTATCAAAACTGGTGGATGTTGCATATCTCCATCCATACTGATCACGATGTCTCCCTTCGCCTGACCTAGACCTGCGAAAAGAGCTACCTGATGTCCAAAATTTCTAGAAAAAGAAAAGCCTCTCACAGTAGTATCCTTCTCATGCAAAGCACGCACTACCTCAAAGGTGCTATCTCTAGATCCATCATCTATAAATATAATCTCATGACTCAGGTTGATAGACTTCAATACCGTTTTCAAAGATGCATGCAGCACCTCTAAATTCTCTGCCTCATTATAAACAGGAACTACAATACTTATATCTGGTTTATTATCCTTCAAGTCCGATTACATATTACTGAATACGAATATATGATTTTACGAGGGATTCTCAGGAAGGGTTTTGGGAAAATCAGCAAGAGTATTGAGTAAGAGCAAGAGAGAAACAGCTAGAGGAAGGAGCAAATAAGTAAATTAAAAATACTAGTTTGTGAATATGAACATCCAAGAATTCATACGATCCTCCCCCACCTCTGGTGCTGTCTTTTCCAAAAACAGAAAATATCGTTATGTGTTATGGCGAATATGGGATCCCAAAAAACCAATGCTCAATTTCATATGTTTAAACCCTTCTGTAGCGGACGAGCATCAAGATGACCCGACCTTACGCCGCTGCATCCGTTTTGCCAAGGAATGGAATTATGGGGGATTGTATATAACTAACTTATTTGCCTACTGCACAGTATCGCCGAAAGAACTAATGAAGGCGAAAAAAACTATCGGAAAAGAAAATGATGAATGGCTACAAAATATAACTGTCGAAAGTAAAAAAGTGGTTTGTACCTGGGGGAATAATGGGAGTCATCTCGGAAGGGATGAAGTTTTAATGGAGTCTTTTGAATGTAAAACGTACTGCCTTGGGATGACTAAATTAGGGCATCCTAAGCATCCGCTGTATGTGAAGGGTGAGACTAAGCTAAAGCGCTTTGTTTCGCTCCTTTAGAGCTTTAGAGACTTTTCTCCTTTTCCTAGGGCGATGCCCCTTGAATATTCATATAACTAAACCTTAAGCTCTGAAGGAGCGTAACCTAAACCAGTCTAAAATACACCAGCTTCCATGTTCTTAAAATAAAACTCTAATCAACCCAAAACTTCGCGCGAGATTGTTACTAAAGTCTGAGTCACAAATATTCATAAGTTGATTTTCAGAATCTTTTAAATCTTTTTTAAGAGATTTTATTCTTTTCGTAACAGCCTCGCGCTAGGGATGGAAATGGCGACGACGACAGGAGTCGGTCACGGCTTCCGATGGCAAATCGGAACAGTCGGGACGGGAGCGGATGCGGACCCATGCACAGCCCGCAGGCCATCTGTAAAAAACTAAATTAGTTGTTCAGATCTTCCTATCAGATGGGATGAGCGCCCAAATCACTTAAATAGGAATTTCGCTCTCAATAACTGCCAAAAAATACCCAAAATAGTGGACGGATTAGGAAAATAAATTGGCTACCTTTGAGGGGAACAGACGAAAGAAATGCTCGCGACGCTTACTATAAAGAACTATGCTATTATCGATGAATTGCACATCGATTTTCTCGACGACCTCAACATCATCACGGGGGAGACGGGCGCGGGTAAGTCTATCCTTCTTGGCGCGCTGGACCTCATCTTAGGGAAACGGGCGGATACTAAAGCGCTTTACGACACGAACAAAAAATGTATCGTGGAAGCTACATTTGATAGTTATCCAAAAGCGGTAATCCGGGCAATGCGTGTGCACGAATTGGACATAGAAGATGAACTCATCATACGCCGTGAAATAGCTGCTAGTGGAAAGTCACGTGCCTTCGTTAATGACACGCCAGTCAATCTAAAAATACTACAAGAAATAAGTGGGCGACAAGTCAATCTCCATCAGCAGTTTGACAATCTCTCGCTGCATAGTGAGGCATTTCAGATGGAAATTATAGATGCGCTCGCTAGTAATGAAGTGCAGTTGTCAGAATATGGGTCGCTGTATAAGCAATACAAAGAAAACATTCAGCAGCTAGAAAAACTGCGTACCGCCAATAATAACGCAGATAGAGAAATAGATTATATCCAGTTTCAACTTAAGGAGTTTGAGAATATATCGCTCGTGCCTGGGGAGCTGACCAAGTGGGAAGAAGAAATCAATATGCTGCAAAATGCGGAGGGCATCAAGAAAGCATTGACGGGTGCGAACTATGCGCTTGAGCAGAGTGAACATGCGATATTGGGCCAGCTCCGATCACTTAGCAACACACTCCTGCCCTACAAGGACATGGACGAAAATCTTGCAAAGGTGTTCACTCAGCTGAGCAACAGCATCATGGAACTAGAAGACGTAAGTGCCATCACAGAACAGTTGAGTGAAGAAACGGAATATACGCCAGAGAAAATAGACGAGATACAAGAACGGTTAGACCTAGTATATCGACTGCAGAAAAAACATAATGCGCAGAGCGATGAAGCACTGCTACTCATAAAGAAGGACTTCGAAAACAAGTTGCTGACTTTTACGGATCTGAATGGCGAAATAGAAGTCAAAGAAAAGGCTATTCGTATACAACGAGAAAGTCTAGAAGCGACAGCCAAAAAACTACACAAGCGCCGTAAAAAGGCGATACCCGTTTTTGAAAAGGAATTGAAAAAACTGCTCACGGACTTGGCGATGCCAAATGCTGATTTACAAGTCGGACTGGAACCTTCTGAATTAAATAACTCTGGAGCTGATAAAATCAACTTCTTGTTTAGTGCTAATAAAGGAAGTAAATTTTTGCCTGTCAAGCAGGTCGCTTCTGGAGGAGAGCTTTCTAGATTAAATCTATGTGTGAAGAGCATGGTGGCAGAGAGCATGGAATTGCCTACGCTTATATTTGATGAAATAGACAGTGGGGTGTCTGGTGACGTCGCACTAAAGATGGGCGGCATCCTTAAGGAACTTGCTAAGACGCATCAGGTGATTACCATCACACATTCTCCACAGGTAGCAGCACATGCTAAGCAACACTTCTATGTCTACAAAAAAGATGCAGGAAATAAAACAATTACAAATATCAGGGTACTTGAATATGCTGAAAAAATAAAAGTACTCGCTACTATGTTGAGCAAGAGTCCACCATCTACTTTTGCATTAGAGAATGCGAAAGAACTTTTAGAAAATTAAAAATAAAACCATATGCCAAATCAATTATTGGAAGGAAAAAGAGGGATCATTTTTGGAGCCCTGGATGATAAATCTATAGCCTGGAAAATAGCAGAGCGATGTGTAGAAGAAGGCGCAAAAATTACTTTGACGAATGCACCAGTCGCACTCCGTATGGGAGAACTGCAAAAGCTTGGTGAAAAATTAAATGCTCCTGTCATCGGATGTGATGCGACTAGCGAAGAAGACATCGCTGCACTTATCGACCAATCTGTGGAACACTTAGGTGGACCATTGGACTTTGTACTTCACTCTATCGGAATGTCTATCAACGTGCGTAAGAAAAAAGACTACACAGGGACGAAGTACGACTGGATGCAGAAGACCTTTGATATTTCTGCGATTTCTTTTCACAAAATCATGCAGTGCCTTTATCAAAAAGAAGCCATGAATGAATGGGGTTCTATCTTAGCACTCTCCTATATCGCGGCCCAAAGAAACTTCCCAGATTATGGGGAGATGGCAGAATCAAAAGCCCTATTGGAATCATTCGCAAGAAGCTTTGGCTACCATTATGGTAAGGCTAAAAATGTTCGTGTGAATACCATATCACAGTCTCCGACCATCACCACCGCAGGAAGCGGTGTAAAAGGATTCGATCAATTTTTTGGATATGCTGATAAAATGAGTCCTTTGGGAAATGCTTCGGCAGCGGCATGTGCAGACTATTCCGTATTTATGTTTTCGGATTTGAGCCGCATGATTACCATGCAAAACCTATTTCACGATGGTGGATTTAGTGCAATGGGGATGAATCCCGCGGTTCTAGACATGTAAATTGGAGACAATTAGCCAGATTGATTGTTAATTTAACAGCCAAAATCGCTGATTCCCGTTACATTTAGTAGACTACAAAATATACATTTATGAAAAATTTGCTTCCCTACTTATTCTTGTTTTTCACTTTGGCTATAAATGCGCAAGTTGAGCAAGCTACCCTACTCGGCCAATGGAGCGATAACACCTTAGTGGGTTCTGCTGTTTTTGACAATACCTATAATGAGATATGGGGTCTTGCAGTAGATGGAAGAGAGTATGCCGTGATAGGGACTACCTTAGGAACACATTTCATAGATGTAACTGACCCAAGCAATCCTGAAGAAATTCATATTGTAGAAGGAGCGGTAACTGGGCCCCAAATAATTCATAGAGATTACCATGATAGTGGTTGTTTTTTATATGTGGTAGCGGATGAACCAACCAATTCCAATGCTGCAGATTTGAGCACGCTACAAATAATAGATATATCCACATTGCCTGGTGAGGTGAAAGTGGTTTTTGATAGTAATGAATTATTTTTCCGTGCGCACAACATCTTCATCGATGAGGCTAACGATAGACTATATGCATTGATAGCCAATGGGGGTGGTATTCCATTCTCGGCGATTCGTGTATATGATATTACCAATCCTGTGAATCCTCAGTTTTTGGCGGCTTATAATGGAACACAATTACCAGGTCTCGATATTTCTCAAGTGCACGATACTTATGTCCTAGACAATATAGCTTACCTAAATTTAGGGCCAGACGGCTTTGCCATTGTAGATTTTACAGATGCCATGGAGCCAATTCTTTTGGGCACTTTAGATAATTATCCGCAACAAGGATATAACCATAGTGGTTGGCTAAGCCAGGACGGACAGTATTATTATTTGGGCGATGAAGAACATGGTCTTGACATGAAAGTATTAGACGTAAGTGACCCAACGGATATTAGGCTTGCTGCTTTTATAGATGCAGGCAATCCCTCTCCTACAAGTATTCCGCACAACCAAATAGTGGCCTGCGATTATTTATATGTGTCTTACTATTATGATGGGCTACAAGTATATGATATTTCAGACCCTGCTAATCCAGTAAGAATTGCAGAGTTTGACACTTCCAATGAACCAGATGCTGAAAGCTTTAAAGGCGCTTGGGGCGTATACCCTTTTCTTCCTTCTGGAAATATATTGGTTTCTGATATGCAGGAAGGTTTGTTTGTCTTTGAGGCAATTGATGAAAGTGATTGCGATCAGCGTAGAGCAATGTGCCGAACTCCTGTGAGCGCCTCTTCTTTGGAAGTGCGGAATGATGCATTTACTGTTCAGCCTAATCCAGCAAATGACTTTATAGAGATTAGTTCTTTGGAGAGTTTTGACCAGGAACTTCATGTTACTTTGATGGATATCACTGGGAAGATTATTTCTGATCGTCAAGTAAATTTTGTAGGTGGAAAGCATACTTTTGACCTGCCGCAAAATGTGGCTTCTGGTCTATATTTGATTCAGGTCAGCGGAGAAGATTTTATGTTTACGGAGAAGATTGTGATAGAATAACATACTCAAAAACCTTAAAATACGAAAGCCCATTGCGAGATTCGCAATGGGCTTTCGTATTTTTCGACACTTACATTTGTCAATAATTTTCACTTCAAATCAAACCAATTGCACCGAAAAAGTATCTTTGAGGAAAAATAATAAGTATTGTCCAAACTGTACTTCATATTTGTTTTTTCATCTTGTCTATTGACAAGTGGCATCTTAGCGCAAACGCCTAGCTCTCAACCGAGTACTCGGCCAATCGGTATTGCTACAGATACGATTATTACGGCAATAGATACGCTACCCTCTGGCCTAGATTCTATATCTATATCCTTAGATTCTTTGCAAATCACAAAAGATTCCTTAAGCATCGATTCTTTGCCAGCTGGATTGGACTCTACCAGGTTTGGCAAACTACCTCCACGAGGCAAAAAAAAGAAGAAATCAAAAGCGATACTAAGTAAGGAGGTGTACTTCTTCTATCCAGAAAAACCAGAAGAGATTTTCCAATTTGTAGACACTACCATTTCTTCGCCTTTTTTTCAATTTGACCCCGCTCGAACTGGAGCACGAGGCTATGCATCCCTCGGAGCGATTGGGACTCCTCTGATGCCATTGTCTTATGAATGGAAAGATAAATTCGGCAATAGAGCTGGCACCAGAGAGGTTTTTGAACCCTACCTAAAAGACGAATCCCAGACAAAATTCTACACTAAGAGTAAGGCTTTTTCAGACTTCTATTATTCACAAGGCACAGAACAAAACGATCATGTTTTTCATGGAGACTTTGGCCGTAGTTTTGACAATGGAATAAAATTTTCTGTGACACATGACCGCTTGATACACTCTCTAAACAATCCTGATCTTGAGCTCAATTCAAATGCCTTATATCCTTTTGCCGCCACTAGAAACACTTCACTTCTAGCTGGACTCGCTTTACAAAAAGAAGGCAGCAAATATCAAGGCTTTTTGACCTACGCTCATAATGAAATCAACCAATTATATAATGGAGGCATTCTCAGCACGGGCACCACTTCCGAAATACAGGCTATTGATGATGTAATAAGAACGGCTGCAAACCGCGAAGGCAATATCACCATTCCTGCTAATATTACTAATGAGACTGCAAACCTTAGGTATCGTTTGAGAACTATTGCGCTCACTCAATTTTTTACCCTGGCGGGAGCAAATAAAGATGATGCAAAGTCTTCTCGAATATTCAATATCCAACATAAAATAAATTACACAAGTGACATATATCGCTTTGCCGATACTAGATTCAATGATGAATATTATAGCATATTGGCTACCGACGATCGAGGGATTAGAGTGGTTCTAAATCAACGTATTGTAGAGAACAAATTTGGCCTAAGTACGCTGAAGACAGTTGATGGCAAAGCAATTCCTTCTCCGCTCGGGGACATCAGCGTTGGCTTACGTCATCAGCTGGCAAGGTACGATGGAGAGGGGTATGAGTCTACTTTCAACAATCTTTTTGTAGAAGGTGCATGGAAGTTTAGCCCTATCAAACAGATCAATGTGGATGCTTTCGGAGAGCTTGGTGTTTTAGATAATATCGGTGACTTTAGATTTAAGGCGGCGGCGCAATTAGCCCTTGACAAGTGGGGCACGCTAGATGCCATTCTGCGCCAACAGCGATATAGTCCAAGCGAGTTTCAACAGCAAAACTATATCACCCAAATACAAGTTTGGAATAACGATTTCGATAAATCATTCAATTCTCAACTAGGATTCAAGTACTCCTTGCCTAGCCAAAAATTGGAAGCTGGTTTATCCTATTTCTTATTAGATAATCATGTATTTTTTGATGAGTCTTTTCTGCCACAGCAGCGCAACGGTGCCATCAACTTGGTGCAATTCTATCTGAAGAAGGATCTGAAATGGAATATTTTTCATTTAGAAAATTTAATCATGATACAATCGAGTGATGATGAAGTGGTCACCTTACCTACTTGGTGGTCTCGGCATAGCTTTTTTATTCAGCGTAAGATTTTCAACAATATTATGTTGGCTCGATTTGGGCTCGATTTAAGACTGAACGACACCTACTTCGCTAACAATTTCAATCCGGCTCTTGGCCAGTTTCATTTGCAGTCGACTAGAGAGGTTGATTTATATCCTGCTGTCGACGCGCATTTTGGTTTCGTCATAGAAGAGTTTAGAATTTTTGTCAGGATGGATAACATTAGTTCCTTTCTGACAGACGATGTATTTTATCAAATCCCCAATAATCCACATAAAGAAGTGGCATTTCGATTTGGCATTAGCTGGAGATTTTTGGACAAAAACAGTAATCGAAGAGCTTCTAATCAAACTAATAGTGGCAATCAATCTTCGGGTAGTCCAATTAATATTCCTAATTTTTAAGATTTTGTTTTAAAATTATTAATGTTTTGGGCGTGCCCTATGGCTCAACACCTAGGCTCCCCATCATAGGTCAGGTGTTTCATGGCTTGGTCCTTGCCAGCCCGCATCCTATGCTCGGACTGACACAGGCCATTGCACCAGCTATGCACTCTGCGCCACCATTACACCCCTTCACGCGGCTCGCCCACCTTGCCTAAAAAAGATTTAAGATTGGAAATTGTACTATATCTCAAGGTCAATACTTACCAAGCAAATAGCTATCGATTCATGTCACTCCGCTGGAGCTTTAAATTCTTCTCTTTCACAAAGTGCTATTAATATTGCACCTCGATGAGACGCTTTGGATGGTTATACTTTTCGAGATTCTTGAACAGCTCTAACGGATGACATATTCATAACACTCAAGATCAAAGCTTTCAAATCAAAAAGCGCACAATCTATATCACTCCGCTGGAGCTTTAGACTACCCTACACCACAAAGTGCTATTAATATTGTACCTCAATGAGGCGCTTTACTTGATTACATTTTTTAGCCCCGCGATAAGTTCCAGCGGAACGACATCTTCATAGCACAAAAGTCAAGATAAAAATTTAAACTCCAAAGGAGTGACATGTCTTATCCTATGCATTTAGCTCTGTAAATAACACCACACAATATTGCCTATTCAATAAAATAAAAACGGCATTAAACTCCCGAGCTGAATTCTCTTGAAAGCTTAATGCCTTTAATAGATACTAATCTATGTTTTCTTAATCTTTACAATTCGAAGTTAGGTTCGAAAGAACTGCCTTCAGTATCGTAATACTTATTTATAATCTGAGCTACCTCTTCAGGAGTATCCACGATAGGGATAAGATCCATATCGTCAGATTAGATTTTAAATGAACACCCTTTCAGCTCCAGCGGAGCGACATATTTCTTGCAATGCTTATCGCAATACAACACCACTCAATATTTCCTATTAAATAAAAAAGGCATTAAACTCCCGAATTGAATTCTCTTGAAAGCTTAATGCCTTTAAATAGATACTAATCTATGTTTTCTTAATCTTTACAATTCGAAGTTAGGTTCGAAA
>CAYWOZ010000012.1:0-19382 GCA_964458675.1 uncultured Saprospiraceae bacterium | reverse complement strand
AATAGATACTAATCTATGTTTTCTTAATCTTTACAATTCGAAGTTAGGTTCGAAAGAACTGCCTTCAGTATCGTAATACTTATTTATAATCTGAGCTACCTCTTCAGGAGTATCCACGATAGGGATAAGATCCATATCGTCAGGACTTATGTTATGTGCTTTTTCAAGCATCACCTTTTGAATCCAATCTTTCAATCCGCCCCAAAAATCTGAGCCAACTAAAATGACTGGTACTTTGGTAATACTATTAGTTTGTATAAGCGTAAGCACTTCAAATAATTCATCTAGTGTACCGAATCCACCAGGCATTACTACAAATGCTTGAGCATACTTTACGAACATCACTTTACGAATGAAGAAATATCTATGGTCTAAGTTGTATGAAGGATGGATGTAAGCATTATGGCTTTGCTCAAAAGGTAAGTCTATGTTTAACCCAACGGATACACCGTTTGATTCAAAAGCTCCTTTATTTCCAGCTTCCATGATACCAGGACCACCACCAGTGATGATTCCATACCCTTCTTCAACCATGCGAGCTGCAACAGCAACCGCCATTTTATAATAAGGGTGATCAGGCTTAGTACGGGCAGACCCGAAAATGGAAACACAAGGTCCTATCTTATTCATTACTTCGAAGCTATCCACAAATTCCGCAATCACCTTAAACATAGTCCAGGCATTTTCACCTTTTATCTTAGACCATTGTTTCATGCGCTTTCCGTGTTCCTTACTTTCTACTATGCTTCCAGTTTGCTCAGAACTTCCTTTTGATTTATCCATCTCTTGATTTTCTATTATTTTGTGTGCAAAAGTAATAAATAGCTTGCAATACAAGCATTTTAAAAACAAAAAAGCCTGCGATTAAGCAAGCTTCTTTGACACCTATTTATGTAGATTATTCCTGGATACATAGTATCCTAAAGCCTTTTAACCAGGCTGTCGAAATTTTTGAAACTCTTTAGTCATGAAAGAATGCAATTCGTCTACATCCTTAAATCTCGTAAAGATATCTTGTAGTTTAGAGATATTTTGGCTACTTGAAGCAACTACGAAAGAAAGCACATCCTGCTTAGTAATCTTCTCTTGACTCAAGATAATAAGACGCTCTACCACGTTTCGCAACTCTCTAATATTTCCTGACCAGTCAACATCTTGCAAAGCTGCAATAGCATCTGTATCAATCTGCTTTGGAGTAACTCCATATTCTTGGCAGATCTGATTGTTGAAGTGATCAACTAATAACGGGATATCCTCTTTTCTCCTATCTAGAGCAGGCACATGAATTAATATCACTGCCAATCTATAATACAAATCTTCTCTAAATCTATTGTGATTGATTTCGTTTTGAAGGTTCTTGTTGGTGGCAGCCACTACTCTTACATCCACTTGAATCTCCTTATCTCCACCAACTCTGGTGATCCTGCTTTCTTGCAAAGCACGCAACACTTTTGCTTGGGCATTGAGGCTCATATCTCCGATTTCATCTAAGAAGATGGTACCTCCATTCGCCAATTCAAACTTTCCAATTTTTTGCTTGTATGCTCCCGTAAATGACCCTTTCTCGTGACCAAACAGTTCACTTTCAATCAATTCACTTGGGATAGCCGCACAATTCACTTCTATGATTGGTCCATCTGTACGGGCACTCTTTTCATGGAGCCATCTTGCTACTAATTCTTTACCTGTACCATTACTACCTGTAATCAGTACACGCGCATCTGTAGGTCCTACTCTGTCAATCGTATTTTTTATATCCATGATAGCCTTAGACTCCCCAATAATCTTAGGTGTTTTTACACGGCTAACCTTCTTTTTCAATACTTTAGTTTCTGTAACTAAAGCTGACTTATCCATTGCATTCCTTACGGTGATAAGGAGACGATTCAAATCTGGTGGCTTAGAAATAAAATCAAAGGCACCCACCTTCACAGCTTCTACAGCAGTGTCAATATTGGCGTGACCAGATATCATAATTACTGGAGTGTCAGGAGCGAGAAGCTGTACTCTTTCAAGCGCTTCCATACCATCCATCTTCGGCATCTTGATATCCATGATGATCACATCATACTTATGTTTCTTCAATTTCACAAGACAGTCTAATCCATCCGCGGCTTCATTCACCTCGTATTTTTCAAACTCTAGTATCTCGCGAAGGGTTTTGCGGATACTGCTTTCATCATCTACTATTAATATTCTAGCCATTTGGATATATTAGTTATTATGGATTATAAATGTGTCTTGCTTAAATTAGTAAGAAATGGATAAAAAACCCTCTTTGGGGCCCCAGAAAACTCCATTTTAGGGAATCATGGACATACTATATTTTGTACGCTAAGGTCAATGTTCAGGTTGCGTTCCATTCTTACATATTAAAATAATGCAAATATGATGCTAAAATTGAAATTCTAGTCTCTTCATATATAATTATATTATGATATATAAAAGATTCTTTTCTAAGCTATAGATAAAGAAAGGTCAGTATTCGCTTCATGTAAAGTGGTTAAATAAAAATATCTTGTTAGAAAGAATTGGTCATATACCTTGAAAAGTTCATTAAGATTACCTACATCCACGAATAGGTGAATATTTTCTACTTTAGAGCAAAGAAAAAAAATATGGGTCTATGTATACACTATAGTGGAGAATTCAAACAAACGGCCTCTCTTTCTGCGCTTATCGAAGAAGCCAAAGACATTGCTGAAGTATATCAGTGGAAGTATCACATTTTCAACGAAGAGTTCGACTTAAAGAAATTAGCGGATGATAATCATAATGGTGAAATATATGGGATTAGTTTCACGCCACCAGAATGTGAATCTGTTTCATTTACATTTCTATCCAATGGAAAAATGTCTAGTTTATTAAATCTAGGTGCGTTTGGCAATAGTTCAGATACAAAAGAGAAGGATTATTTATACATGGTATTCACCAAAACGCAATTTGCGGGCATCGAAATCCATAAATTAATCATTCATATCTTTAAACACCTCAGCAAAAAATACCTCAACAATTTCACACTTTCCGATGAAGGCCATTATTGGGAAACGGGTGATGAAAAATTATTACAAGAAACTTTTGATCAATATAATGAAGCCCTAGAGACTTTTAAATCTTCTTTGGAGATCTATCCCAAAAATAGCAATGAATCCTTTGAAGGGTATTTTGATAGGCTCTTAGGTAAAATACAAAAGAGAAGAGATAAGAAATCATAGCGTCCATTCTGAAGCCTGACTTTTAGAGATTTTTTGATTTTGTACCTTGTAAGTAAATTGTATTATTGATTGTTTTTTGAGCTAGGGGGAGTCGCGATATGAGTCGCAGCGAATAGCTAATGAAGGAATGCTGGGCGACGGATGAACGGATGAGTGAATACTAGAGCGGCATATCCTGAATAGGTATCCGCAAGATGAATACAAGCAAATCACCCGGTCCTATTCATAATAAGCGCTGAGTTTGCGTTGGCCATTATGAAGAGGAAGTTCCCGAAAAATAAAAAATGAAAAATCTACTGACCTTATTTTTTATACTTCTTTCTTTACATCTCTTTGCTTCAAGAAAGATGATAATGAAGAACCCCTCCCTATCACAAAAGACAAATGATTTTAAACAAAACTGCGCTCAAGCGACCTTTCAAACAGATCTAGATATCAACAATGTCAGAGCAACACTATTAGTGGGAGGAGACATTTGGTGGAATGGCAATCAGGGCAGATACATTGTACCCAAGGTCGCTTCCGGTGAAGCTGAGGTATCTTCGATATTTGCAGCTGGCGTGTGGATGGGAGGCATAGATGGATTTGGGAATATAAAAATCGCCGCACAAACCTATGGTACTGCCGCTGGCCTATCAGACTATTGGCCTGGACCCATCTCTGAGAATGGCCAAGGGGATGCAGAGACCTGCGCGAATTGGGATCGGATATTTACAGTTACAGGGGAAGATATAGACCTCCATATACAGCAATTCAAGAAAGCAAGAGAAAATGGTATCGCCTATGATATTGCTCAGATACCACAAACTATAAAAGAGTGGCCAGGCCTAGGAAATGAACTTTTCTTTGATGCTGTTGGTTTTGAATTACCTAGTGCACCACAAGGTTTGGCCCCCTTCTGGGATGAAAATGGAGACCTTATATATAATCCTCAGTTTGGTGATTATCCTATTTTGGAACGGAGAGGATGTCCAGTCTCTGATTATGCTGATCAGATGAGTTTTTGGATTTTCAATGATGTCGGTAATGTTCATACAGAGTCAGGTGCGGATCCATTACAGATGGAAATTCAGGCGCAGGCTTTTGCTTTCAAAACCAATGATCAAATGAATGACATGACTTTTACCAAATACAAGCTGGTTTCCAGATCCAATGAGAGTCTTGGAGGGACTTATTTTGGAATTTGGCTTGACCCTGACCTTGGTTGTGGAGAAGATGACTTTATTGGTTGCGATACTACAAGAAACTTGATGTACGTATATAACGAAGATGCTGTGGATGGAGATGATGGATCGAATTGTTTTGGTGTGCCTACCTACGGTGACAAAGTACCTTACTTCGGTGTTGATTTTTTTAGAGGGCCACTTAGCCCTAAGGTTTTCGGAAGTAATGGAGAGTTGATAGATCCAGAAGTAGGGCAGTCGGCTGATACCCTATTGGAATTGGGAATGTCTTCATTTATATACTTTTGGAATCCACCAAATATTACAATCCAACAAACAATATTCCCTAACTCAGCTTCAGAGTACTACAATTTTTTATCTGGACGATGGGCCACTGGAGACCCCATAACTATAGGTGCTGCGGGTTTAGTCGGTACCGAGACTACTCGATTTGTTTTTCATGATGAACCCAATGATGCAAATGGTTGGTCCATGTGTACAGCGGGTTTGCCAGACCTCAGACTAACTTCTTTGCAAGCGACAGGTCCCTGGAGATTTAATCCTGGACAGGTAAATGAATTGATCATTGGTATACCTTGGGTGCCAGATGTAGCGTATCCATGCCCAGATATGGGCAGACTATTTAGAGCAGATGACTTGGCACAAAGTTATTTTGATAACTGCTTTAGTATCGCGGATGGTCCAGATGCACCAGACATAGATTGGACCCCATTAGATAAAAAATTAGAAGCTGTTTTATCAAATAATGAAATCACTTCTAATAATGCTAATGAAAGCTATTCAGATTTAGGCTCTTTTATTGATGGAGGTTTTTCTATTCAAGAGCAACTTTATGATTTTGAAGGGTATATTGTTTATCAATTGAGAGATACTACTGTAACTAGAAAAGAATTCAATGATTCCGAAAAAGCTAGGATTGTCTTTCAATCAGATCGTAATAACAATGCTACAGATCTTTTCAACTGGACTTACGTAGAGAATCCAAATGCCGGCACATTTGATAATCAGCGTACTCTAGTACCAGAATTAAAAGTAGAAGGATCTAACGAGGGTATTCGCAATACTTTTGAGATTACGGAGGACCTCTTCACTGGAGAGCCTCTGATAAATTATGAAACATACTACTATTCGGCCATAGCCTATGCATTTAATGAGTATGAGGCTTTTGACCCTGTTACTGAACGTGGGCAAATGACTTCATATTTAGAAGGACCTCGTAATGTGCAAGTATATCGTGTAACGCCTCGTGCGATTACCAACCCAGCAGAAATCAAAGTCTTTCCTAATCCTTTTTCTAGTACCGCCTCAAATGTGGTTCGGATTGCCAACTTGCCTCCTAATGCTCAAATCTCTGTTTATGCTACGGATGGAAAGTTAGTGAACAGATTTGAAGTTGGCGAAAATCTTCAATCCGATGAATTTCCTGCTTTTGAGTGGAAACCAAGTAGTAGTTCTGACACTCCCCTTTCCAGTGGTATTTATTTCATCCATATTGAGGGTGAAGGTTTTGAGCAGCGTGTATTGAAGTGGGTGAATATGTAGAAATTCCTCTTTACAATTATTTAATATTATATAAAAAATAAAGCATATTTCTTCAATCCTAAGAACCTCATTCCCCTTCCTGGATGTACCTAAGATGGTTTTGTTCCCAGATTTATATAAATTTGAGAATATGAGAGACGAAATCATACAACATATAAATCAACTTGAGAAGGAAAAGGGAATTCAAATACTTCTTGCCATTGAAAGCGGAAGTCGTGCTTGGGGCTGTCCATCTCCCGATAGTGATTTTGATGTGCGTATTATATTTAAACGACCAAAAGCGCAATACTTAGAAATTGATGACAAGCCTGATACCATCAATTATTTTCACGGAGAATTGCTGGATATTAATGGTTGGGATATTAAGAAAACCTTTAAACTTATAAGAAAGTCAAACGCAACACTATTAGAATGGTCACAATCTCCAATAAAGTACAAGGAGGTAGATAATTTTAGTGAAAAAATCCTAAGCCTTTGTAAGCACTATTTTCAAGCTCGTCATACAGTAAATCATTATAAAGGCATTGCTAAAAACAGTTATATATCTAATATCATAAATGGGGAAATAAAATTAAAGAAATTATTCTATGTCCTCCGACCGCTAATGGCTGCTAGATGGATCATTCAAAAGAATGAGGTTCCACCAATGGATATTCCGAATCTAATTTCAATCATCGAAGATAATCAGATCGCCGAACACATAAACGAACTATTAAAATTGAAAAACACAGTCAATGAAGATTACATTCATAAAGTAGACAGTATAATTTCAGAATTTATAACTGATGAGTTTAATTTCTTAGATTCGATTACTTTAGAATCTGCAAAAGATACAATCTCTCCAGATTTACTAAATCAAACATTTAAAGAAATAATTGAAGACTAAAATAGACATAACTTTTCTAAGAGATAATAAACTAATACTGCTTGAATGTATTTCTGGAAGTCGAGCCTATAATTTAGATATAGCTACTTCAGATACGGATATAAAAGGTGTTTTTTATTTGCCAAAAAATATGTTTTACGGATTTCATCACATTGAGCAAGTATCAAATGAAACCAACGACATCGTATTCTATGAAATAGGTAGATTTATAGACTTGTTGGCCAAAAACAATCCCAACATTCTTGAATTACTTGAAACGCCTTCAGATAAAATCCTTTACAAGCATCCAATCATGAACAAATTTATATGCGAAGATTTTCTCTCTAAGAAGTGTAAAGATACGTTCGGAGGATATGCATTCACGCAGGTAAGAAAAGCTAGAGGGTTGAACAAGAAAATTGTGAATCCGATGGCAAAGGATAAAAAGTCAATTATTGATTTTTGTTATATCCTCCAAAGTAATGGCTCTATCCCTCTTGTACAGTGGCTAATAGAACAAAATAAAAACCAAACACAAATTGGTTTAGTAAACATACCTCATTTCAAGGACACCTATGGACTTTATTATGACGCCTTGGATAATATTGGGTATAAAGGCGTAATGAAAAAAGAATCTGCGACAACTGTTCTTTTAAGTAGTATTCCTAAAAATGTAAATCCTCTTACGCATCTACATTTCAATCAAGACGGATATATAAAGTATTGCAAGGACTACAGGGAATATTGGGACTGGGTGGAAAAGAGGAACGAAAACAGATACGAAAACAATATCCAACATGGCAAGAATTATGACTCGAAAAATATGATGCATACCTTTCGCTTATTAGATATGGCAGAAGAAATCCTAAAAGAAGGTAAGATTCATGTAAAAAGAGAAAACAGAGAAGAACTACTAAAAATCAGAAACGGAGAGTGGCTATATGACGAGCTCATTGAAATGGCCAATAGTAAAATGAAAGCTGTAGAAAAAGCATTTGAGTTGTCAAGTTTACCAGAAAAACCAAATTTAGAAAAAATTGAACAACTACTAATTCAAGTAAGAGAGGAAATATATGGATAAATGAATACAACTTGTTGAATTCATAAATCACCATTCATTATTCTCTTCTAATTCCCAAGTTCCTTTATCGCCAACCAGGCCATTATCCCAATACTAGTCCTAAGAGCCTCTTCATCTATGTCAAAAGTAGTAGTATGAACTGGTGAAGTAATGCCTTTCTTCTTATTACCGGTACCGAGTCTATAAAAACATCCTGGCATCTCTTGCGAGTAATACGCAAAGTCTTCAGCAGTCATGCGAATCGGAAGATCTACTACATTTCTTTTGCCCAAGTAATCCACTGCAAAATCTTTTACTCGAGCTGTAAGCGTGGGTTCATTAATCAATGAAGGATATCCTGGAAGAATATTGAATTCGCATTTGCCACCCATGGATTTCGCTATGGATTCAGCCATCTTTTTCATCTTTTTATGCGCAGCATATCGCCACTTTTCGTCCATGGTGCGGAAGGTCCCCATCAGCTTAACTTCATTGGGGATAATATTGGTAGCGCCACCAGTAGATTTTATTTTCCCAAAAGTTAGCACAGAAGGAGTTGTTGGATTTGCGTTTCTACTCACTATCTGCTGAAGTGAAGTGATGATGTGCGACGTAATTACTATGGAGTCTATACAATCATGTGGTAGTGCGCCATGTCCGCCTTTACCTGTAATGGTAACATATATTTCATCCGCTGAAGCCATATACTGACCCGCTCGCAATCCAATCTTACCACTTTCAAGCGGTGGATGTACATGTTGACCAATGATAGAAATAGGTTTAGGATTTTTGAGTACACCTTCTTTAATAAGGATAGAAGCTCCGCCAGGAAATTTCTCTTCAGCGGGTTGAAAGATCAACTTTAAAGTCCCACCGAAATTATCTCTTAAGGAGTGCAAAATTTTGGCAGCTCCTAATAAGCTTGCAGTATGGACATCATGCCCACAAGCATGCATTACCCCTTTATTTTTGGATTTGTAGCTTACTTTATTAGCCTCTGTAATAGGAAGAGCATCTATATCAGCGCGCAGTGCAATTACTTTTTTGTTACTTTGTTTTCCTTGAATGTACGCCACTACTCCATTGTCTGCCCAACCAGTTTCATGTTTAATACCAAGCGCCTTGAGTGTCGAAGCAATATATTTACCCGTTTCCTTTTCTTGATAGCTGAGTTCCGGATATTGATGGAGATGTCTTCTTATTTTGCGCGTAGAAGCAAATCCCTTATCTGCCATTGCTTTTACTTTGGATTGTAAGCTCATTTAGGTAATAGTTTGTGTATTATTTTAGGTACCTGAAATCTAGGACCATGTTGGTTTTCATAGTGTTTACATCTTTCAAGGAAATTCTCTTTTCCATAGTCACTAATGTACTGCACAGCTCCTCCCTTAAATGCTGGAAAACCCCAACCATAAATGCTACCCAAGTTCGCTTCTGCCACTGAGTCTATGACTCCTTCATGGATACACCAAAGTGCTTCTAATACCTGCACAATTAGTAGTCGCTCTTTAGGTTCATTGAAATCAAAAACAACTTGAGTGGTCGGAAAAATAGTTTCTAAATCTTCCCAAAGCAACTGTCTTTCTGCATTACTTTCTTCATAAGCATAGAAGCCACGTTTAGTAGGTCGTCCGGGTCGGTCTACTTCTTCAATCATTTTATTGATGGCAGAAACGGCTGGATGCGCGATATACTTAGGCCCATAATGTTTAGCCGCTTGCTCTTCATACCTCAATACCAAATTGAGACTTAAGGAATCTGCTAATGCCAATGGAGCACGTGTCATTCCCGCTTGACGACCAAGGTTTTCTATGGAAGCAGCAGAAAAGCCTTCCTGTAACATTTGTATGCCTTCAAGGATATATGTATTCTGAACTCGAGCTGCAAAAAAGCCCCAGCTGTCATCTACCAAAACAGGTATCTTTTTGATCTGCTTTACGAAGTCAAAAGCGCGTGCTATCGTTTCACTTGAAGTTTGTTTTCCACGCACTATTTCGCATAAGTGAACTTTTTCGATAGGGCTAAAAAAATGAAGTCCTATATAATTTTGTGGTAATTTATATACTGACCCAAGATCTGAAATAGGAATAGAAACGGTGTTAGTACCAAAGAATGAATACTCGTCAACGTATTGATCTAATTCTTTTGCTACTTTTATTTTTAAGTTTTTATTCTCAAAAACGGCTTCTATGATAAGGTCACACTTTTCGAACTGAGTAATATCTTCAGTTGCCACAAAATTCGCTTTTGCTTTCTCACAAAGCGCAGCAGAAATCTTGCTTGCATTTCGCATCTCCTTCAGCTTAGAATAAACGACTTCTTTTCCCTTTAGTACTATGGATTCTGAGACATCCTTCATGACCACCTCCAAACCATTAACTAGGCAACTAAGTGCTATACCCGTCCCCATAATACCAGCCCCCACGATTCCTACTTTTCGGGCGCGGAATTTTCCAAATCCTTCTGGTCGCATTTCACCCTTCTTGATCTTATTCAAATCAAACCAAAAAGTCTTCATCATATTTTTCGTATCCTGCTTTATTACCAGTTCCGAAAAATGCTGGCTTTCTATTTTGCAAGCCGTATCAAAATCAAGTTTGATTCCCTCGGCCAAGGTGTTTAAAATAGATAAATGAGCTGGGTAGTTGGCATAAATAGAGGACACTAAAGAGGCTGTTAGGTACTGTACTGTTTTTAGCGTTGCTCTCAACTTATCTTTTGAAACAGGGGCTTGTCCAGCCTTTCGATCCCAAATTCTTTGCTTTTCACTATTCAATCTAATCCATTGAGTAGCAGCAGAAATTAAGTCCTCTGGCCTAGAGACGATTTCATCAATTAAACCTCTTTCCAGGGCTTCACTCGGATTGAATTTTTTCTGTTTCGTGAGAACATTATAAGCGTTCTCAATTCCAAGCATCCAAAGTAAACGAATAGATGCTCCACCTCCAGGCATAAGCCCTAATTCTATTTCTGGATTTCCTAACTGAATGTTGTTATTATCTACAGCAATTCTATAGTGGCATGCTAATGCCATTTCAAAACCTAGACCTAAGCAAGAACCATTCATAGCTGCTACTACAGGAACACCTGGCGCTTCCAACTTGCGATAAAAGCCTTGGATTTCTTGAGAATACTTATAAAGTTCAGCTGGAGAATGCGTCTCATAAAGATATTCTAGATCTCCACCAGTCAAAAAGGTTTTTTGATTAGATGTAATTATAACACCACGCAATGCTCCTTTTTCTTTTTCAGCAATGAGGTGATTGAACACAGGTTCCAATGCTTTGTACAATTTATGGTTGATGATATTGCCTTGTCTACCATCCATATCTAAAGTGATGATAGCTATATTTTCAATATCTTTTTTGTACTGTATCATATTCGTTTATACAATTTCAATTATTGTTGCTATTCCCATACCCCCTCCAACACAAAGTGTCGCTAAGCCAGTATTCTTCTTTCTCCGAATCAATTCATTCATCAACGTTCCTAATATCATACAACCTGTAGCACCAAGTGGGTGCCCCATAGCGATAGCCCCACCATTTACATTCAAAATAGCAGGATCAATATCCATGTCTTGTTGAAATTTTAATACAGGCGAAGCAAAGGCTTCGTTCATTTCCCATAAGTCGATATCCTCCTTATTCATACCGATATTCTTTAAAGCTCTTTTGCTGGCAGGAGTAGGCCCTTGCAGCATGAGCGTAGCATCAGTGCTTGCATTTCCAATAGAAATGATTCTTGCCTTTGGTGTCAATCCGAGCTGTTCTCCCATTTCTTTAGACCCAATCAACATCAATGCTGCGCCATCAACTATGCCACTTGAGTTTCCAGCTGTATGTAAGTGCTTGATTCGTTCTACGACTGGGTATTTCCTCATGGCAATGGCATCAAATCCAGTAGCACCAATATCTGCAAAGGCCGGGTTTAGTTTCCCTAAGCCTTCCAGAGTAGAAGTAGGCCTAAGATGCTCATCTTTATTTAGGACCAACAAACCTGCCGTATTGTGTATGGGAATAGTTGCATTATCAAAATAGCCATCTTCCCATGCCTTAGCCGCCCTTTGTTGAGACTGCAAGGCATATGCGTCCAAGGTCTCCCTATCGTAACCTTCTAAAGTTGCGATTAAATCAGCTGAAATCCCTTGCGGTACATATCCAATATGGGTAATCACATCAGGGTCAAATAACATAGGTCCTCCATCTGATTCGATGGCGGTACGACTCATACTTTCTAATCCACCTGCCACAACCATATCTTCCCAGCCGGATCTAATCTTCATAGCTGCTAGGTTCACCGCTTCTAATCCTGAAGCACAAAATCGATTGAGTTGAAAACCAGAAACCTTATTACTCCAATCCGCAAACAATAAAGCGGATTTCGCAATATTCCCTCCTTGCTCCCCAACTGGACTGACACAACCTATGATGGCATCATCTACATAAGTGGTATCTAAATCATTTCTTTGCTCTATAGCCTTAAAGCAATTGGCAAGTAATTCTATAGGTTTGATTTGATATAAAGCCCCTGTCTTCTTGCCCTTACCTCTAGGGGTTTTAATCGCGTCATAGATAAAAGCTTCATTCATGAATTGCCAAATTTTGCAAAAAAAATAACTCCTGATAATCGGAGTACAAATTTATTAATAATATTCGCCTATTCTAAGTAAGGTGTACAAGTATGTTTTACATACCTTAGTACTAAAGTGTATGATATATGGCTAGACGTAAAAAAAAGATGACTAATTTCAGCAAACTATTAATATTTCTGCTGTTTGCTACTCCAGTGCTTTTCTTGGGCATTTCCTATGCTAGTGGGCAAAATGGAATAGACAATATCAGATCTCTTTTAGGTATATCTAAAAAAACGCAAGATACCAGCAAAAGTTATGTTCCACCAGCTACTTTCAGTATAGAGGAAAAGGTTGAATTGTACCAAGAAATAGAGGAAATGAAGCGGGAACTAAGGGATAAAAATATGCAAATCAAAACGCTCCAAATGGAACTCGACAAGGCAAACGGGGTAAACAATCAGTAAGCCGACCATACTAAACATACATATTAAATGTTTAGCTCAAAAGAATAGTTAAATAATGCCGCAATTATCCGTAGTAATAATCACCTACAACGAAGAAAACAATATAGGAAGATGTATAGATTCTATACTTCCTATCGCGGATGATGTAGTAGTAATAGACTCTTATTCTACTGATAAAACCGAAGAAATTGTCCTTACAAAATCTTGTCGCTTTATCCAACATACCTTCGAAGGGCATATCGAACAGAAAAATTGGGCTATTTCCCAAGCCAAGTACAAACATATACTCTCTCTTGATGCTGACGAGGCCTTATCTCCAGAACTACAAAAGGAAATTTCAAGCGTCAAAGAAAACTGGACTAAAGATGGATACTATTTCAATCGACTTACAAACTACTGTGGGAAGTGGATCAAACATAGTGGATGGTATCCAGATCAAAAACTTCGTTTGTGGGACAGTAACAAAGGCAGTTGGGGGGGCACCAATCCACATGATAGATATGAACTGCAGCAAGGAAGTTCGCAAATGCACCTTAAAGGAGATTTGCTCCACTACTCTTACAATTCCATTTCGCAACACATAAACCAGATTGAAAAATTTTCTACGATTGCTGCCAAACAGGCAGTTGCTAAAAATAAACATGTTGGAATTGTTAGTCTTGTCTTCAAACCCATATGGAAATTTTTCAGAGATTATCTATTCAAATTAGGATTCTTAGACGGATACTATGGTTTTGTTATATGTGCGCTTTCTGCCTTCGCCACTTTTGTAAAGTGCACGAAGATTATAGAGCTAAATAAAAAAAGATAGAAACTCATACTTTAGTTTCCAAAGACCCCTCGAAGTCTAGGTATACTTGTGCTTCTTGTTATTTTAAATAAAACTTAACCTTTCTATCCTAAGTCTTTTCAAAGAACTGATTACATTTGAGTTTTTATTGGAATTCAGAAATATTAATATGGCTAAAGTACTTGTAAACGATGGGATTCACCCAGACGGTCAAAAAATGATGGAAGAAGCAGGGTTCACTGTCAACACAACAAAGATTCCGCAAGAAGAACTGGCAGAGAAGCTTCCAGAATACGATGCCATTTGTGTGCGTAGCGCCACAAAGGTTCGCCAAGCCTTAATAGATCTTTGTCCAAATCTAAAAGTTATTGCAAGAGGGGGAGTTGGTCTTGACAATATTGATGTAGACTATGCGAAGTCAAAATCAATAGAAGTCGTAAATACTCCAGCTGCTTCCTCTGAAGCAGTTGCGGAATTGGCTTTCGCACATATATATACATTATCTAGGTCCTTGCACAAGGCTAATAGAGAGATGAACGATGGTGACTTTAAAACATTGAAGAAATCTTATGCAAAAGGTGGACAGCTTAGAGGCAAGACCATTGGTATTATTGGTCTTGGAAGAATAGGACAAGAAACAGCACGTATCGCTCTATCTCTTGGAATGAATGTATTAGCAGTTGATAAAATGGTTGATAATGCATCTATAACACTTAAACTAGGTGGTGGTGTGTCTCCAATCTCTATAGATTTGAATACAACAGACATGGATACTATGCTATCTTCAAGTGATTATATCTCTGTCCATGTACCATTTGCAGGAGGAAAAGCACTGATTGGAAAAGAAGAAATCCAAAAGATGAAAGACGGCGCTATTCTCGTCAATACTGCTCGAGGAGGCACCTATGATGAAGATGCTTTGTTAGAAGGATTGCAATCTGGTAAATTAGGTGGAGTTGGACTTGATGTATTCGAAAATGAGCCAAAACCTCGTAAGGAATTGTTAAACCACCCTGGAATTTCTGTGTCACCACATATCGGTGCTGCAACTTCCGAAGCTCAGCGAAACATAGGAATAGAACTAGCTGAGAAGCTAATTCACCATTTAGGCTCTTAGAGAATCATGTCACATTTTTAAGATTTACACTTGTATAAATTCAAGGTTTGGTCTGCATATTGATAGTATCATTATAGCAATATAGGATTAAACCCAAAATTTATGCGATTTACGCTATTATTCATTTTTTCAATTTTCGGCTATTGGGCGCAAGCGCAGTATGCAGATCTTGGAGTCGCTGATCGAAAGACTCCGACAGATGCGAGAGTTGAAGCGGCTGTTCCTGACAAGCTTGTGCGTAAGTATAAGAGAGATGCAGCTCGTTTAGCACTTCGCCTAGAAGCAGGTCCTGAAGATTTACGTTTTAGCAATATAGATATCCCTTACGAAAAGATAGAATCTATCTTTGAACTCCTTAAAAGTATATACTTATCTGGTGAAACTGGAAAATCTATTGCTAGATGCAATGTTCATACTTTCCCAAATCCTTCTATTGATCAATTAAAGGTAATTTATAGCAAGGATGCTGAATGGGCAAACCTTCTAAATGAAGGCATCGCTGAAACAACATCAGAAGAATTTAATGATTTATTAGACCAGTACGATTTGGTAATTGAAAATCAAAAGCAATGGACTGATGATGAAGACGTCATGGTCATCCGCGCTGCGGAACCTATCAATATGGCTGCTTTAGCTAATGAATTTTATAATATCGAAGGTATTACAGAGATTGACCTTGGAATACCAGAGGTAAAAGGAAACGACATAGAAATAGAAAAAACCATCGATGGATGGAATGTAACTTACTTCCTGACAATTGGTAGTTCTTTACTAGATACTACTCGTAAGCAACATGTATGGAAATACGAAATAAGTGATGAAGGACATGTAACATTCATATCTGAGGATGGAGAACCAATTCCAGATTGGATGAAATGCGAAAATACACCTGTGTCTCAACTATATGGAGGGTAAACAAACCCTTTGTTGATATTAAATATAAATACTAGAGAAAAATAATTCCCTTTTGAGTGAACTCAAAAGGGTTTTGTTTTTTATCTATATGATTGAATGCTTCGGTTATTTTTTGAAAACCTTAAAACACAAAATTCAAATCATTTGAATATTAAATCTTTAAGTAAAACGTAGTTAATTTGAGTTTCTCTGACAATCAGTGCTTAAACGTTTAATTACCGAACCATTGTTATTTTTAACTTACTTCCATATCTTTTAATACAATTTTGTAATCTTTGTGAACTACAAGGATTATAAAAATCTCCACTTATGCCTTTAGACTATACATGCTACGCTTATGAAGATTTGTCAAAAGCGCAACTATACGATATCATGCAAGTTCGTCAAGAAGTCTTTATCGTGGAACAAACTTGTCCATACTTAGATGCTGATGGTAAAGACCAAGCTGCATTCCATCTAGTAGGAGTAGATTTGGAAAATAAAATCCAAGCCTACACTAGATTGCTCCCTAAAGGGACTTCTTACTCCGAATATTGTTCTATTGGACGAGTGCTGACAGCAATGAGTGCACGCAGATCTGGCGAAGGAAAAACACTAATGAAAAAATCAATTGAACTTTGTAAACAACTCTTTCCAGGACAAGCGATAAAAATATCCGCTCAGTGCTACCTCGATGCTTTTTATCAAAATTTAGGCTTTAAGATGATAGGAAAAGAATACTTAGAGGATGACATTACACATCAAGCAATGATATATGAAATTTAGTATTTGGGCGTGCCCTATTGCTTCGCTCCTAGGCTTCAAGCCCAATAGGCCAGGTGTTTCACAGTCTGGTCCTTTGGACTGACACAAGCAAACTCTGCGGCATCCCACCGAAATTGTGTCACTGTTACACCCCTTCACGCTGCACCCACCTCGCCTATAAATATTCCAAATAGAAAAATGGCTACCCTTCCGTAGAAGAATAGCCATTTTGTATTTTTAAATCTAAGCAATTATGCTGTTTCTCTTTGCAAAAGTGTTCCTTGCGCAGCATCTAAAATATTACGCACTTCTTTCGCATCAGGTGCCTGAGCATACACACGCAAAACAGGTTCTGTACCTGATGGTCGAATCATCAACCACTTATCTTCTGCTAGCCAGAATTTATGACCATCCACACTTTCTGTCTTGCCTACTTGGTAAGGTCCAAATGCGGTGTATACACCATTCTTACAATTATCTATAATACTGTGCTTCAATTCATTTGTAATACGGAGATCATCTCTACCTGTAGAGAATGAGCCCACCATATCGTAAATATCATGAACCAATTGCTTTATTGTCTTTCCAGTCTTAGCCATGAATTCCATAACTAATAATCCCATCCAAATACCATCTCGCTCAGGAATATGGCCTTTTACAGCTAATCCACCAGACTCTTCTCCACCTACAACCACGTCTTCTTGTGTCATAATTTCAGCGATGTACTTAAATCCAATCTTAGTAACTTCTACATCTAAGCCAAATTGCTTAGCTAGTTTTTCCATTTTATCAGTTACGGAGAAAGTAACAATCACCTTACCAGTTTCATTTTTGTGCTTTACCATATAATTCAATAGCAAAAGCAACAAGTGATGCGAATCAACAAAGTTTCCATCCTCATCATACATTCCTATTCTATCTGCGTCTCCATCATTAGCTAAACCTACAGTAATAGATGGGTCGTTTTTGATTGTCTCTGATAGTTCTCCAAGGTTTTTATGAATAGGCTCTGGAGCTTGTCCTTTGAAAGAAGGGTCATCATCACAATGCAAAAGAACTGCACCAGGCAATAACTTTCGTACTGCATTTTGACCCGCACCGTACATAGCGTCATAAGCTACCTTAAAAGGAGCATTATTGATTAAATCCAAATCAAAATTAGCCTCGACATGATCCAGGTATATCCTTTCTAAATCAACATATTCTAGCAATCCTTTCTCTGCCATCTTGTCTAGAGGCATAGGCTCTGCAGCGCATACATCAGGAAGTAGGGCTTCCACTGCTGCTATATCTGAAGGAATAGTAGGTCCACCAAAGTTCGACTTCAGCTTAAAGCCATTATAGGTAGGTGGATTATGACTTGCAGTGATAACTACCCCTAAATCGGAGTTTGTCTTCACTACACCCAAGGAAACCATAGGCGTAGATACAAAACCCTTAGCCAACTTCACTTTAATGCCATGTGCACCAAAAATAGAGGTAGTCGTTTCAGCAAATAGCTTGCCTCCAAATCTACAATCGTGACCAATAACTACGCTCGTGTAGCCTTTTTCTTTCATCCAAAGAGCAGTCCCTTCGGTTACTCTTTTTACGTTATCCACAGTATAATCATCTGCGATAATGGCTCTCCAGCCATCTGTACCAAATTTTATCTTTGTAGCCATAAAATAATTTCTTTTACACAAGATACGTAAAGAATGACATTTGGGTTTTATTTGACCACACTTTAGAGCCTTGATAACCACTTATTTCCGTAATTTTCAATCCAAATTATAATCTAGAAATGGATAAACAGTACTCTGCTCTCTCTAGTTTTCTACCCAGCTTGTCAAGCTGTTTTTTGGCGAAGAACTATGATAAAATAACTAGTGAGCATGTTTCCTTAGCTTAGTTTTTTTTCGTGCCTAAACCTAATACCTAGCCCCTAACACCCTTTTTAAAATTTAAAATTATTACTATCTTTAATATCAAACTCAAAACCTATAAATTCTCTCCATGAAGGATCTTTTTTGGCATAAAGGACTTAGAAAAAAAATGGTGACTACGATCAAAAGCAAAGGTATTTCAGATATTGATGTACTCCATGCCTTATATGCCCTACCAAGACACTATTTTATGGAGAAAGCATTCGAAGAAAAGGCGTATGAAGATAAAGCCTTTCCCATAGAAAATGGCCAAACCATTTCTCAACCCTATACAGTAGCCTACCAAACTCAATTACTTGCTGTCAAAAAAAGAGACAAAATCCTTGAGATTGGAACAGGATCTGGATACCAGGCTGCGATACTTGGACTATTGGGGGCCAGAGTATATACAATAGAGCGACACAAAGTGCTACATCTAAATGCTAAAAAGCTACTGCACAATATAGGCCTGAAAGGAATCCAATTTTTTCACAAAGATGGATACAAGGGTTTACCAGAGTTTGCACCTTTTGACAAAATATTAGTCACTGCCGCAGCTAAAGATATTCCGCAAGACTTATTGGACCAATTGCAGATTGGAGGAAAGCTAGTAATTCCCGTTGGGGATGAAACACAAACTATGATGCGGATTACCAAAAAAGCAGGGGACACTTTTCAAAAAGAGCAGTTTGACAGATTCAAATTTGTGCCTTTCCTTAGTGGTCTTGAAAATTAGCACACAAACTCATTTTTAGTATTTTTTGGACGAGGGATAGAAGCAGTAGCGACGATAGGAGCTAGCCCAAAGGGCCAAGCTGCGCAGAGCCCGGTCATGTACATATAATTAGAGCTAGGGCATGCCCTAGCTCTAATTATATGTACATGATGGCCCCAAAGAACTATTATAAAAGTACTACAACTTTCTTCCTTTAGCAGTTCTCGTATTAACCTTTGAGTCCACTCCGAGAATATAAATTTTTCATTTTTAAAAAATGAAATTTTCCAT
>CAYWOZ010000011.1:0-32640 GCA_964458675.1 uncultured Saprospiraceae bacterium | reverse complement strand
TTATAAGTAGAGTGGGGGATTTCACCGACTATGCGCATATCGTTTATTTAATTTTTGAATTTATACTTTTAGAAAGCAGGCTATATATTTTCTTCACATCTGAATTTTTATTCAAAAGTTTCTGGTGAGCTTGTATCGTTTTTTTATCTCCTCTGATCGCAGGCCCCGTTTGAAAATCATCAGGATTTCCCTTTTCTATATTGGCTATCGTCTGTTGGATAATAGGAAACAAAAGAGAGAAATCTAGATTTTGTTGCTGACAAATATCATACGCAATACTAAAGATATGATTAGTGAAATTGTTGGCAAAAACAGCAGCTAGATGAAACTGTACTTTTTGTTCTTCATTCAGTAGGCTTACCTTCTTACTTAGTTTCTTAGCAAAGCGCATCACTTCCTTTGTCGACTCTTCTTTGGCGACCACAACAAAAGGGGTTTGTTGAATATTTATGTTTTTCTCTTTTCGGATAGATTGTGGAGGCCAAAATATTCCGTGATTACTAAAGTATTTACCCAATACTTTCAAATCTGTATTTCCTGACGTATGAATAAACAATCGTTTCCCATCTTCTAAATAAGATAAGCCTTTTGCCACTTTAGGAATGGCATCGTCACTAACAGCGATCAACACAATATTTGCTTCAGCATCTATTTTGTCTAAGCGAGTAGTGAATTTACATTTTAGTCGTTTGGCTAAGGCCTGAGCGGATTTGCGTGTTTTGCTATATACTTGACTTACCTTAAAGTGCTTCGAAGGTAGAGCAGCACCTAAATGCCAGTTGATATTACCAGCTCCGATGAGGGCTACCCTTTTCATGCGTGCTTTTCACGATTTGCCCTAAACATGCCTACAAATAATCCTAACATCATCATACAAGATCCTAACCAGAAAAAGTTGATTCCCGGAAAGATTATAGCCTCTAATACAATGTAGTCCGTTCGATAAGAATTGGCAGCCAATAGGTAGGGTATTTTAGCTTCATTAATATACTGAGCCATATTAATCGTAGCGATTCCAGTAGCTGGATTAATACTTACAAACTGAAAATGTAGGCCCTGGCTCGTTATTTCATCCTTTATAATAAAAGGTTTGTTTTCTCTAATCAAATATATCGGTTGCGCACTATAACTCTGGCCATTCTTATCTGTAATCTCCATTCTTGCACCAACTACAATATCTCCATCCGCTTTAAGATAAGCAGGATGACTAGGTTCTTTCTCGAAGTTAGAGAATTTTATTTTATAGCCATTATAATTGACTTCATCTCCAGGCTTAAATTCAAAAGGCTGATAGGCTAGTTTCTCTTCTGCAGTAAAAATAGAATCTAAAGTTTGTTCATTTAATTTTACTTTAATGGCTAAGTCGTTTACTTGAGCTGCATAGTTGAAAATAAGTGAACCTCTTAACACAATGATAGGTTCCAGATCATAATTCTCACCTGTTTCTGGATACTCCACATTCATTTTAAGACCTATAGCTAAATCACCTATTTCCGGTTTGTATTCATGATGTGAAGGAGTTCTATTGATATCTTTGATAGTGACCAGAAACTTCTTTACCACTGTTGTATCTAATCCAAACTCTTTTACTTCAACCGTGTCAAATACTTCTATAGGCGTATTTAAAAATGAACTGTAAGTATAGTAGTTGAGGCTATCTTCTTTCGCCTTAGCGTCATCAATGTCGGCTTCACCAGGTGGTAATCCTGAGATATGAGAAAATATATCGTGCCCTAAATAGTGTTTGGTACTTGGATTAAAAGATGCAACTTTAGTAAACTTAGCGTTATATAGTGCATTAGGATATAAGTCAAAGGATTCATATTTGTTACCCATCTTGTCTATACGCTGATAGTTGACTTTGAAGTGCCTAGTATTATCTACTATACTATCTCCTTCGTAGGTAACCTCGTATCCTTTTATGAACAAAGGTTGATCTTCTATTAAGAGTACATTCTCGTTAAGCATGTCTTCCTTAAGCAGCCCTCTCTGCGCAAATGGGTTAGTAGAGATATGTGTTTTATTGAGTCCTGAAGCTAAAATACCAATAAGCATAATCCCAAAACCAGCATGTGCAATAAAGCTGCTCAGTTTAATTCCTTTTGCCTTTCCAAAAAAGGTAATCACATCAAGATTAGAAATAATAGTAAACATGGCAAAAAACAACATAAGCCCATATTGCCAAATGCCTACTTGTATCCATAGACTAGCTAAGTAAGTAAGTGCAGCAGATATCGCTAAACTAATCCCAGTGTGTAAATAAAATTTCTTTTGATGACTCTTCCAGTTGAATTCACGGTATCGCATGAACTGACTTGCTGCACTAAATAGGCCAATAAAAATGGCTATCCACACTTGATATTTATTGTAGTGTTTTATAGGCTCTAATGGGGCGGTCAAGCCAAGGTCATAACCAAATAGTTCTGCTACTTTATTATAGACAGGAATAGAAGTCGTGAACGTAATCAATATTGCAGAAAATAGCAATACAAGAGATCCAATGAACATCCAAAATTCTTTTGAGAAAATAGTCTCTTCTTTTTCAGGTAGGGTTACACTTGAAAATCCTCTAATCATAAATGCTATACTCCCGATAGTGAAGAAGAAAATGAAAAGAAGTAGTTGATTTTCTAGCCCCATTTCTGTAAATGCATGAACTGACGTATCTCCTAATACACCAGACCTAGTCAGTGTAGTAGAATACAAGATCATGATGAACGTCAACACATAAAACAAATAGGTACTCTTAATAGAATAGCCTGTTGCTTTCGCTATAAGATTGGTATGAATACCAGCAAGGACAAGCAGCCATGGTACTAGAGAAGTGTTCTCTACTGGATCCCATGCCCAATACCCTCCAAAGGAAAGAGCTTCATATGCCCATGCTCCTCCCATTAGTATTCCAGTTCCTAATATAGCTCCTGAGAACAGCCCCCATCTCAACATTGGTCTTAGACATGCTTTATGATCTTTTCTCCAAAGTCCAGCGATTGCAAAGGCAAATGGAATCGCAGTACTAGCAAAACCTAAGAACAGTGTTGGCGGATGTATTGTCATCCAATAATTTTGTAGGAGTGGATTTAATCCATCCGCAAATTTAGCCAACTGCTGTACATAGTCTTCATTGTTGAAGAGTGGCATTTGGGTAGTATCTCGGAATAAGGCTAGTGGGTTGGAGCCTATTTTATATGCACCCAAATAAAGACCCAGAATCATAGAGTTTATGAATACTTCTATGGCCATTATTACTGATAAGACTGGTGATTCCCATTTCCCTCCTTTGATAAGTAAAATTGCGCCAAGGAAAATATGCCAAAACATCCAGAGCATAAAGCTTCCTTCTTGGCCTTCCCAGAATGCGGAAAAAATATATCTAAAGGGAAGATCATCGTTGACATGTTCAAATACATAAACGTACTCATAGTACTTTTGTATCATGATATAGAAAGTCAACGCGATGGTTGTGTAAATGGCTACTCCATGCACTGTAAAGCCAATTCGACCTAAATTTCTCCAGGATCTAAATTGAGAAGTGTCTTCGTTATTGGTAGCAAAAAAGTAGGCTATGCTTGAGAATAATGCAGCGACAAAACCAAGAATGATTACGAAATATCCAATTTGTCCAAAAATGAGATGTTCGCCGATGTAATTTATTTCTTCTGGCATTAAGAGGGAGTAGTGTTTAGTTAGATATCAGATTCTCGAATAAATATTTCGTCTTCTTTATATTTAGATGGGCACTTAGTCAACATATCAGTAGCTACAAAGTCATCTCCAGTCATCTTTCCTGTGAGTACTATTTGTTCACTCAGCTCAAAATCTTGCGGCTTGGAGCCGTAGAGAATTACTTTTTTCTCTGTTCCTTCTACATCCTTAATGTGAAATGTGAAGTAGTTAGGGTCTTTTTCAGCGTCATAGTACATTTCTTTATCCAATACCAACTGACCTGCTACTTTAATTTTTCCCTCTACATTTTGTGCTTGAGCGAAAGTAGAGTAGGTTGCTATATCTTCTGAAGCCATAAAAAGAGCTGCTCCAGCAAGGAGTATCATAATAATTCCGATGATATGAATCTTCTTCATAATTTATAAAGTTCTGTTGTTCTTGCAATTCTGCGCTGAAATAGCATATTACATCGCAACGCTTCAAAGGTACTAATATAACTGCGGTGAATAATCAAAATTGTGTAAAATGAAATCTATTAAATTAACACCAATTTGTAAAATAATAGGTAGCAATAAGGATAGTATTCTCTAATTAAGAATGTAAGCTGTATCTTTGGTTATCAAGGAGTTATTATGAATATGCAATCCTACCATTCAGCTCCAGATAAGTCTACAGGGGTTGGCCTCAAGGTCGCACAGCTGAAGGCTGCTGGTATCGGGTATAGTACTAAGTCAGTGCTGTCTGATATTGATTTGGATATACATGAAGGACAATTCACATACTTGATAGGAGTAACTGGTTCAGGAAAGTCAAGTTTACTAAGAACCTTATTTGCTGATTTACCTTTATTAGCTGGGAATGGTCATATTTTTGGCTTCGATTTAAACAATATTTCCAGAAATGAGATACCTTTGCTGAGAAGGCAAATTGGAATTGTATTTCAAGACTTTCAATTGCTAGCAGATCGCACTGTTAGTGATAATCTTGAGTTCCTTTTGAGAGCTACAGATTGGAAAGACAAACTTGAAATAGAAAAGAGAATTTGGAATGTGCTCAATAAAGTGGGTATTTCTAATCTCTTGAATAAAATGCCTCATGAAATATCTGGTGGCGAACAGCAACGTGTCGCAATAGCAAGGGCTTTATTGAATAATCCTAAACTATTAATTGCTGATGAACCAACAGGAAACTTAGACCCCGATACAGCTTTAGACATTTTAGAGCTTCTATTTGACTTGTCAAAAGAAAATCAAATGGCTGTAATCATGGCAACCCATGATTACCGATTAATCGATGATTACCCAGCTAGGGTATTGAAGTGTACTGAAGGAAAGCTAAATTAATTTTTATTTTCAACCTTTTAAATCACCGTAAGAGTGTTTCGATTTTCTGTCTTGTATAAGGCCGTACTGTTCCTTATTTGTATCTGTATTTGTACCCAATCGCTAGAAGCGCAAAGTAAAAAAGGAAAAAAGGATAACGCTGATCCTTATATGCATATTAGTTTTGAATCCCCCCTATGGATTTCGGATCCTAATACGTTGGATGATTCCCATAAAGCGGGCTTTGGCTTTAGAGCTAATTTTCCAATCAATTCTTCGCCATGGAACTTGTTAATTGGATATTCGCAATACAATTATGGAAACCATATCAATCGAATTGATATAACAAATTCAGGCAGTGTAATGGGTGCTGAAGGGACCATTCAATTTAGAGAAGGGACCTATGAAATAAAATATGCAAGCTTACCTCTAGGCTTGAAATATGATAAAAAATTCTGGTCCGCTAGTTTTGATGTGCAATTCCTCTTTAATCTTAACCAAGCGGAGATGCATACTAGTGAAATCAACTTTAACTTTGGTACGGAAGACTTTGAGGATTTTGCTAAGGAGAAGCTTAACAGAGTAAATAGTGCGCTGACTTTTTCTTTTGAAGGAAAATTGCCGATTGGTGATCGTTGGAGTATCTATTTAGAACCAGAATTTCAATTTCTATTAAGCCCTGTTTTCAAAAATGCTATTGACAATGTGAATCGATCGAACCTTTTTCTCAAAGTAGGCTTAAGGCATTTAATACTTTTGCCAACTCCGCAAGTTGAAGCAAGGAAGTAGTTTAGCCTCAGCTATTTGTTATAAATTAGTTTCACTCTTATCGAAAAGAGAATCAACAAATGCCTTCTCATTGAAGATTTGTAGTTGGTGAATACCTTCGCCTATACCTATATACTTAATTGGGATTTTAAACTGATCAGTGATTCCTATGGCTACGCCACCCTTAGCGGTACCATCTAACTTAGTAAGTGCTAAAGATTTCACTTCTGTCGCTTCGCTAAACTGCCGACACTGCTCTATTGCGTTCTGCCCAGTAGTAGCATCCAGTATTAGCATTACATCATGTGGAGCATCATCTAATTTCTTGCTCATAGAACGCTTTATCTTTGATAGCTCATCCATAAGTCCTTTTTTGGTGTGTAGCCTACCTGCTGTATCAACAATACAAACATCACATTCATTCTCTATGGCATAGTTGACAGTTTCATAAGCTACAGCGGCAGGGTCTGTATTCATTCCCTTGCTATAAAAATCACAGCCTACTCTTTCAGACCATATTTTTAGTTGGTCTACAGCTGCTGCACGAAAAGTATCACCTGCGCCAATTACGACCTTGTGGCCAGCCATTCTATACTGATAAGCAAGCTTGCCTATGGTAGTCGTTTTACCTACACCATTAACTCCTACCACAAGGATAGTATATGGCCTGGTGTCAACAGGAGGAGTGTAGTCTTCTTGGTCATTTTCGTTAGTCTCCGCTAATAGTGTAACTATTTCATTTCTAAGAATACCATGCAGCTCAGAAGTGCCAACATATTTATCCTTTGCAACACGTGCTTCTATACGCTCTATGATTTTTACAGTTGTTTCTAGTCCTACATCTGATGAAATGAGTACTTGCTCTAGCTCATCGAGAACCTCCTCATCAACAGTGTTTTTACCAGCGACCGCTTTAGATATCTTGGATAGAAAATTTGTGTTGGTTTTCTCTAGCCCTTTCACTAGATCTTCTTTTTTATCCTTATTGAAAAATTTATCGAAAAAGCCCATAGTGCTTATATTTTAATGATTGTAAGTTTGAGTGAATATAGCTAAACTAATCTAATTTCTTGGAGATTGAATCCAGGTTGGGTATTGATTTTTAGATTGGTTTGAAAGTTTATTGACATTCAAAAACTTTAAACTTGACTGGAAGTATACATTGTTTATTGAGTCCTTGTTTTGTTGGGATTAAGACTTCCAAGTAGTATTAAGTCGTTATGTGGAAACGCTTTAATACTTAGAAAGGCCTCCCAGATTGGAAAGCCTTTCGAAATGTTTTTAATATTGTTATGGTTTTCGTGAAGTAAGAAATTACTTATTCGCGAAGAACTCTTTAACTTTATCTTTGTGAATCATAAGTTCTTTGTAAGTATATTTACCCGTTTCAGGGTTTTTGATACTTTTAACAACCTTTACATAATCTCTACTGGTGTTGTTTTGTGCGTTTGCAGCTCTTTGAGCTACTTTTGCGTTCTTTGATACTTTAGCCATTTCAGTTAATTATTATAGTTGATCAAAAATTACTTAATCTCTTTGTGAAGTGTCACTTTCTTTAAAACAGGGTTGTACTTCTTTAGCTCCATTCTGTCAGGAGTGTTCTTTCTGTTCTTTTGAGTAACGTATCTGCTTGTGCCTGGCATTCCAGTAGCTTTATGCTCTGTGCATTCAAGGATAACCTGAACTCTATTGCCTTTACTCTTCTTAGCCATCTTGGTTTATTTAAGTAGTAATTTATTTAATATTAAGCTTAACACCAGTGTTAACACCCTTTTTCTCTAATTTCTTGAGATATGCAAAAATCCCAAGCTTATTGATATCTCTAAGTGCCTTTGCAGAAATCTTAAGATTTACCCACTGATCTGTCTCTGGGATATAGATTTTCTTAGTCACTAGATTAGGTAAGAACCTTCTTTTTGTGCGCATCTTTGAGTGAGACACGTTGTTCCCAGCTATTGGACGCTTTCCTGTTAATTGACAAATTCTAGCCATTTTTTCTATTATTTTGAAGTTTTTACTAGGAATACCCTACCAAAACGGCTGCAAAGATAGGGTTTCTTTGCCTTAAAGAAAAGGGTTTAGGCCAAATATCTTTAATATTTTCACCATCCTACAAGAGCGGGATTGCGAGCCTTAATTTATACTTTTTCGCGACCTGTCAAAAGCGGGATCACCTAGTCATTAACATTCATGCGCGACATGCCGCAGGCATCCCGGCTTAGCCGGCCGACAGGCAAGCGCGTCAAGCGGAGCGCGTTAGAGGCAAGTGGTAGTAGCGGCATCCGTTTATGTGGGTTGGCACCGTAGAGACGCCGATTTATCGCGTCTCCTGCGCGCATGCATAAACGGATACAGCGGATGACACGGTCACGCCGCAGGCCGTGATGACCCCGAATAATAAAGATATTAGAAAAATTGGCCGAAGCCTATCACAAGGCCTTGTGTATTGCGATCATACAGGTCAAAGCCATAATCAATACGAAAGACGGAATCAAACACTTTGGTCAAGATAACACGGGCGCCTCCACCCACGAAGGAGCGAAAATTTTGAGTTTTTAGGATAATGTTCAAGTCGCTACCGGGGCTACGCCATGAGCCAGAATCTGAGAAAGCAACTGCTTGGACAGCTATGTTTTTGTATTCCCAAACGGTCTGCCTTAGTTCTATGTTGATTACCACTTGGGCAGTGGCTCTATCTACACGATTACCAACTCCACGAAGGTTGAAATTACTGTCTAAAACAAAAGGGGCAAAAGGAGAATCCCTGTTGGTTCCTATGGCTATCCTTAACTGGACAGCTATGTCGAGTTTAGGCTTAGGCCTCCAGTAATGTCTGCCTTCATAACTCACGCTCCAAAATGGGATATCTTCACCCACTGTGCTTACATTCTGAAGGAGTACCTGATGCTGATATCCTTTTCTATGGTAGAAATCATAATTGACCCTATCATGGATAAAACCGATACTGTTTAATATTTTTAATTGAGAAAGGAACTCAGGGCCAGCTAAGCTTATATCCAGCTCAGGAATTCTTCTAAACTCTTCATTGAAAACAGTGAGCGTGTAGTGTAGCTTATCTAAAAGGCCAAGATGAAGGATCCCCCCCAAGCCAACTCCAAGCAAATCATAATCGTAATTGGCAGAGCCATCATCAAAAAATAAAGGCTCTGTGGAGGCATTGTAAAAGGCATCTATATTAAACCCAAATTGACCACCATTTAAGTTAGGATTGCTGTAAAATAATTTACCATTAGGCCGATTATCTTGACTCTGAAAATAACCAATAAGCGTCTGATTTTTGCGGAATAGATTATACTCTGCAGCACCCAATTGCCACCAAAAATTTCCTTTTACACGACCCAAGCCCACAAACGGCTTGATGGTCTTTTGTCCACGAATGTCGTATTGGATACGGAGTGTCTTATCGGCCAGCGTGTCTACCTCTATGACGGTATGCTGGACGCCATTGAGTCTATTGAGCCTTTGTTGGTCGAAATTGAGTTTCTCCCAAGTGGTAGGTCCTTTAAACTTAGTCGTTATTCTATTAAGTATAAAATCCTTATCAAGTTTGTGGTCACCTGTAATCTCGATATTATTCACTATCGCAGCCGCTTCCTGTGCACTACTCCGATATGAAAGTGCTATAAAGAGTATGCTTAAGAGGATTATTGGACGCAAAAATTTATAATTTACTGTATATTATACCTTAGTCCTAAGTTATAAGTTGCCGCTTGACCATTGTTAACCGCTGTATTCTTAGTGGTAAAATCGGAAATAAGCAATTCTAGTTCAAAAACTGGACTAAACTGGTACTTAAATCCAAGACCGATTTGATAAAAGTAATCAAAATCTTGAACGAAAATTGGCGCATAATTACCAAGTGTATAAATTGTCGTTTTCGGATTAGGGAAATAAGAGAAAATAAGCGTTGCTGGTGTAGAAAAACGATTGCTGCGGCCTTCTTCAGAATTTCCTAAATCTTCTAAAAAGATATCTAATTCTGTAAACAGAGAAAACCGAGTCCCTATTGCTATATCATTAAAGAATTGTGTATTCCAGAAGACACCATTCCAATCTATAAATGGTTCATTATCTGGTCCGCCGCCTTGGAGAAAATCTCCTATTGGGAATTGTACAGTACTTTGGATAGAAAAGTTAGGTAGAGCCGCAGTCGGTGCCCATCTTATTTTAGGGCCTATTCCTGTAATTCTTGTTCTAGTACTGAATACATCTGCATCATCCTCACCATTTCCAAATACAGTAAGCGCTGAACTAGGAAAAGTAGTGTTGCTCACTCTTCGGTATTTGAATTCAATACCCGCATTGAATCTATTATTCACGCCATACAATGCAGAAAAAGTACTTGTAAAAAAATTGTTTCGCTGGCTAGTATCTTCAAAGCGTTGAGTAAACAGGTTGTTAAATAACTTAATCTCTGCAGTTCCTTTTGCGATAGTAGAAGAGACTACATATCTTGAAGCATTAGCACCTAGGTTTGCACTAACACCTTTGCTTTCACCATGCTCATTAATCGTCCAGTCGTAATCAACATACTTGAATCTTACATTGTCGCTTACTGGCCTATTCCTAAACTGATTTATAAAGTCGATTCTCTCTCCTTTATTAGCACCAAAGTCTGTTGCATACCATTCAAAAATTTTGCTGATATTTAGTTGGTTGCCTTCTACAGAAATAAAGGCAGGGTCATTTAAGCCCGACTTAGTTTGTGCGTTAAGCTGATTTTCTAAGTTTTCAGGGGTGTAGGCAAAATTAGTAATTGGAGGACAACCAATAGCACCACAAACCAAAACAAAGTGTAATCTAGGATCAGGATTCTTACCAAGAATCACTTCCTTTTCAAACTTAGTTAATGACCATTTTTTTCCACCAATAACATTTATACTTTTAGTGAAAAAGTCTCCAGTTTCTTGTACAGAAGAAAGTGGGTAGTTGTCAACTACTTGTTTAATAACTAATATGTTGTAAGCATTAATTAAATACGCCTTACGTGTAGTATCATCAAGTCTGTCAAGATTTACATTGGATATGTGCCTAATAAATCTATCAAGCAAAGGGCTTTGCTTAGCCGCTTTATAGTCTATTTTTCCATGCGTAACATGCTTTTCAAAGAATGTATTTGCGTTGGCGAAAAATTGAGAAACATCCTGTGCTTGCAGGCTAAAGCATAAAAAAACAATAGATAATAGCGTGATTAATTTTGTCATCTGAATATATGTTTTCATTATAATAGTAAGAATACAAGTGTCGGACTGACATAGTTGTACTAAATCACCAAAAATACCAAAAAAAGTTCATTAATTTTATGTAGACATGAGATGAAGCATTTTAATCTATAAAACAACAAATACTACACCTTTAGACCTTTAAATAGAATTGACACTTCCATATCTATAAATTCAAAAATTTCTTGAGCCCAAAGTCTGTAGGTCAGTTTTGAAGGGTGGACTCCGTCACTATAGAAGTCTGAAATTTGCTTACCATTTAGATTATGTTTCTTGATAAGTCGGTCGGCCGTCAGCTTGTGTGGGATATAATAAGTATAAGAATATTTGCTCACGACTTTTTGCAATTCATTGCGCAAAATGAGCATCTGCTTGCTAACAAAGTATTTGAGCATATTGTCAAAAACTGGAAATTCGGTAGTTGGTGGCATATTGATAAAGACTATAGGAGTGTCTCCAAATCTCTTTTTAAGAGAGTCTAAGATGTTTGCTAAATCCTTTCCCCATTTATTAGGTTTGCTGAGTTTGAAGGTGTCATTCGCTCCCAAACCAATCATAATAATATCTGCGTTTTTAGATTGTATCTGAGGCAATAGTTTGTCATTTACTTTAGCTGCCGTATATCCTGTTTTAGCAACTACTTCATAAGAGACCAAGTTGTTATAATTAGTCTCTATTTGTTTGGCTAAGAATCCAGTTAAGCCATCTTCTTGGCTATCGACTCCAAGGCTAGCAATGGAACTTTCTCCTATGCTAAGTATATGAATATTGGCATCCGAGTTTTCTTTAATGACATCAGGAGGAGCAGGCAAGTCTGGCATCTCAGACATGATCCGATTTACTTTTTTGTACAATATGGGTAAGAAGGGAGTGGCCAAGGCCAATCGCAAATAATATTTTAGTTGATTCATACCTTATTTCTGACCAAGTAACGATTCTTTAGTCACAATCAAAGATACTATGCTTCTTAATAATATTCATCTAAATCAGTCAAATTCGCTTAGGTGACGAAGTGGTTCTTTCAGAGTCTTAAAATTGTAGGTATACTTTTATACCTGTTTCATATTTAAAATTAATCTTATGCGTGGACTACCACGAATACTTATGATGTTTGCACCGATGATTTTCCGTGCAGTATCTAAGTTTATTAAAAATCGCAACGCTCAAAAACAAGCTGAAGACTTCACCCAAGAGCCATACAATCAAGCGGGAGAAAGATTGAACCCTGATAGAGGGACAGTCAATAATGAAGACCTAGTGTAAGAATTCCTTGGCAAATAACGTACTGTATACAATAGGGTATCTAGTTTTCTTTCACTATTTTTATTTTTCTTAGGGCGTCCCCGCAGAAAAAGCGGGCAGGCTATTCGGGGGTGTCCGTGCTACGCACCTCTGGTGAAAATACCAGAGCCCCTACTATCCTTGACGCAAAAATATTCTAGGTAAAAAAGAATGAAGAAGCTTGTTAGTATTTTAATGCCTGCCAAAAACGCTTCCCTTTACATTGAGGATTGTATTCATTCTATCCTAAACCAATCTTATGCCTACTGGGAGCTTATAGTAGTCAATGACCACTCCATTGACCAGACATATAAAACTTTAGAAACCTTTGCTAAGCAGGATAACAGAATCAATATATACCAAAACAATGGATCTGGTATTATTCATGCACTTAGGCTGGCCTATAGTCGATCGCAAGGAGAATATATTACTCGTATGGATGCGGATGATTTGATGCCTTCTAACAAGCTCGCTTCATTATTGAGTGCTTGCAAAGCTGAAAATACCCTAGCAACAGGTTTGGTATCTTATTTTTCTAAGAAGGGTATTGGCGACGGGTATAAAAAATACAGCCAATGGTTAAATACAAACTTACAAAAAGCACAACCCTTTGATGATATTTATAAAGAATGCGTAATTCCATCTCCTTGCTGGATGATGCATCGCAGTATGTTAGACAAAGTCGACGCTTTTGAACCAGACAGATATCCTGAGGACTATGACTTATGTTTTCGGATGCATCAATATGGGTTGAAAGTCAATACTGTTCCTGAAGTTCTGCACCATTGGAGAGATTATCCTGAACGTAGCAGCAGGACAGATGACAACTATGCTGACAATAGATATCTAGCACTCAAGGTGCAGTATTTCTTGAAATTGGAAAATGATAATACACAGCCCCTTTATTTATGGGGTAGTGGTAAAAAAGGAAAAGAAATTGCGAAGCTCCTAAAGGCCTCTCAAGTTTCTTTTCATTGGATTACTAACAACGCAAATAAAA
Organism: uncultured Saprospiraceae bacterium; assembly: GCA_964458675.1. GTDB lineage: Bacteria > Bacteroidota > Bacteroidia > Chitinophagales > Saprospiraceae > JALZVN01. The sequence goes on along the minus strand of CAYWOZ010000011.1, from coordinate 19,360 downwards.
TAGGACACAATATATACGACTTCATATTGGCAGGAGAAGAGTCGCTAGCAAATCTTGATAAAGCAAACGTAATCATCGCCATAGCTGGGACGCAAGATCAAAAGTATATCAGAAATAAACTAGCAGGAAATAAAGGACTACAAGGGTATTGGTTTTGTTGATAAGTTCTTTGTTCTTTTGCGATAGGGGTGACTGTCTGTTGCGAAGCAAAAAAGATACAGTATATCATTTTAAGACAGGAACCAATGCAAACTTGCATTGGCTTGTAGTAAATAAATAATAAAAAAAGCCGCCCCACAAAAAGTGAGACGGCTTATATATTTTAAAGCGAATTGCTAAAGGCTAATAGCCATTAGCCGCTGAAATTACATATGCTTAATAATCTCATCACCAAACTCAGAACACTTAAGTAAAGTTGAGTTCTTCATCAATCTTTCGAAATCGTAAGTAACACGCTTAGCTTTTAATGCTCCCTTAAGGCCTTTCTCAATTGTCTTTCCTGCTTTCTTCCATCCCATATAGTTGAGCATCATTACACCAGATAGTATAACTGAACTTGGATTTACTTTATCCTGACCAGCATACTTTGGAGCAGTACCATGTGTAGCTTCAAAGATAGCAACACCAGTTTCATAGTTGATGTTTGCACCTGGAGCGATACCAATTCCACCTACGATAGCAGCAAGTGCATCTGAGATATAATCTCCATTTAGGTTCAATGTTGCGATTACATCATACTCAGCAGGTCTTAAAATGATTTGCTGTAAGAAAGCATCTGCGATCACATCCTTCACTATAATTTTGCGGCCTTTGTGATCAATTACTTGCCATGGTCCACCATCTAAATCAGTAGCACCAAATTCTCGCTTAGCTAATGCGTATCCCCATTCTTTAAATTTACCTTCCGTAAACTTCATGATGTTACCCTTGTGTACTAAAGTAACAGATGTTGCTTTGCTATTAAGAGCGCCTTTGATAGCAGCCCTTACTAGTCTTTCTGTACCTTCTATAGATACTGGCTTTACACCGATAGAGGCTGTCTTTGGAAAACGAATGCCCTTAGCACCCATTTCGTTCATCAAGAATGACTTTACTCTTTCATTCTCTTCTGTACCATGCATATACTCAATACCAGCATATATATCTTCAGTGTTTTCTCTATAGATAGTCATATCTACAAGAGCTGGTTTTTTAACAGGAGAAGGTACGCCTCTATACCATTTTACTGGACGAACGCAAGCGTACAAGTCCAACTTTTGGCGAAGTGCTACATTCAATGAGCGAATTCCACCACCAACGGGTGTTGTTAATGGACCTTTGATACTAACTAGGTGCTCATTCATTGTATCTAAAGTAGCTTGCGGAAGCCACTCTCCAACTCTATCTTTTGCCTTTTGACCAGCATATACTTCTTTCCAGTGAATTTTCCTTTTACCATCAAACGCTTTGGCTACTGCCGCATCAAAAACCTTTTGAGCAGCTTTCCAAATATCTGGACCTATACCATCACCTTCTATAAAAGGAATAATTGGGTCATTTGGTACGCTTAGCTTTTTTCTTCTTGTTATTGTTATTTTTGAACCACTCATCGAGTAAAAGTTTTTATAGAATTAATATAAAATCGCCGCAAAAGTAACAAATAATTGCACATTTTGGCCGTTTTTAGTGTTGATTTGAATAATTGAGCTAATATTACATTATGTTAGAAATGTTTAAAAAATCCCTAATTGGACTCATTTTATTAATACTTAACTCTGCAACTGGAGTTGCACAATCAGGTCACAAATTAGAGATAAACTTAGAAAATTACCCCTCCTCCGAGCTCATATTAGCACATGAATTCCTTAATCGTTACCCAGTTGTGGATACACTCAAGGCTGTTTCTCCTGGTAAGTTTATTCATAAAGGGGAAGAGCCCCTAGCCTCAGGTGTCTATATGGCTGTTCTATTACCAGAAAATGAATTTGTGTCGTTTATTGTAGATGACGATGATCAGCATTTCACTGTCCAGGCAGATGTAAGTAACCTTTATGCGCCTGCACGATTTGAAAATTCTAAGTATAATCACATTTACACGGACTATGTTCAGTTTTCTAATGAACAGGTAAACGCATTAAACGCTATCAATGGCCGCCTGCAGGAAGAGGCAGACCCTTCAATGGTTGCTTCTCTTAGGGCTCAATTTGAAGGCAAGCTAAATGACTTACAAAAAGAGCGAGATGCATATATCAATCGTGCTCCCAATTCCTTAGCGGCAGAACTGATAAGAATGGAAATAGAAACTCCAATACCTAATTATGAAGGATCACAAGAGGAAGTTATCCATAGTAAATATGCTTTTAGAATAGATCACTATTTTGATCACATTGACCTTAGCGATGAAAGGTTGCTAAATACAGAAGCACTCTTCAATAAAGTTTTCTTTTATCTAGATCAGCTTGTACCTCAATCTATTATTTCTCTTAATGGAAATATTGATCGAGTACTCCAGAAAATGGAACCAGGATCTAAAAATTTTAAATTCTTTTTGGATCACATCATGCTAGAATATGCAAGTTCTGATTTTATTGGAATGGATGCTGTTTATGTTCATGTAGTAGATGAATACTATGGAAAAGGAATGGCACCTTGGGTCAAGGAAGAAGATTTGGCTGAAATGATAGAAGATGTGCGAAGGAGAAAGCCATTGCTTTTAGGTAATCCTGCACCAAGAATAGATATGGAACTTAAAGATGGAACGCCAATATCGCTTTATGATGTCAAAGCACCTATAACTCTTTTATATCTATGGCAACCCAACTGTTCCCATTGTAAAGCTTCAATGCCTTATATGAAGTCATTTTGGGAAAAGTACAAAAGCACAGGATTGAAAATATTTGCAGGCTGCACCAAAGTAGGGGCAAAGACTGCTGATTGTTGGAAGTATATAGAAGAAAATGACTTATCAGAGTGGATAAATACAGTAGACACTGATTTAAGTAGTAGATTTGTTCAGAAGTATATGGCGGAGAAAACACCTAAGCTGTTTATATTGGATGTTGAAAAGAAGATTATCCTTAAGGATTTTAATGCGGACCAATTGGAAGAAATTTTACCTGCTTTAATTGAATCAGACAGACTTACTGCACCAGACTCTATTGATAAATCTGAATAATAAAAACACATGAGACATTTTTCGCTTTTTACATTATTTGTTTGTCTATTTTTAATGGCTTGTCCTTCGCGCAAAACTCCATTAGAAGAAACAGCAAGTGCTTCTACACAGCTAGTAACAGCCAATCAAAATACAGAATGTTCTACCTACGCTATGGTAAAAGACTTTACAGGTATGGATGGATGCAGTATCTTATTTGAGTTAAATAATGGAGATAAATTGCTGCCAAGCGAAATGCCTTTGATGGATTTCACACTAGAGGCTAATCAAGCGGTAAGGATAGATTACGATATCATAATGGATGGGGTAAGTGCATGTATGATGGAATCACAAATTATAAAGGTGAATTGTATCAATTTGATAGCAATGACAGGAGGCGTAAAGCCCACTAAAACTGCCTGCGTTAAAGCGGATAGCTATGATAAGTCCAAATGGCTAAAGCATATTGCAGGTGATATGAACCCTTATATGGTCATTAGATATAACTATAACACCGATGGCTGGGCTTACCTCTTAGATAATGGTAGAGAAAGGAAACTATACGATTGCCAAGGAACTTTGATTTGTACAGCTTATGGCAAAGCACTGAATGAGTGTACTACTCAAATAAAGAACTTAGGAAAAGGCACTACTATTCATGCTACTAAACCTCCTCGAAATTAGATTATGGATTTTCCTATCAATGATCCCAATGCAGCTTATCTATCTAGTGAAGATAGGCAAGTAGAACGAGCACTTCGTCCACAAGAGTTGAGTTCCTTTTCAGGGCAACCGAAGATTGTAGAAAACCTTTCGGTTTTCATACAGGCAGCTCGCATGAGAGGAGAGGCCCTTGATCATGTATTACTTCATGGTCCTCCAGGCCTAGGCAAAACAACGCTATCTCATATCATTAGTAGGGAAATGCAATCAAAGTTGACGGTAAGCTCTGGTCCAGTGCTGGAGAAACCTGGAGACCTTGCAGGTTTATTGACTAATCTTGAAGAAGGAGATGTTTTGTTCATTGATGAGATTCATCGCCTAAACAATGTGATAGAGGAATATTTGTACTCGGCTATGGAGGATTATCACATCGATGTGATGATAGATCAAGGTCCAAGTGCAAGAAGTATCCAAATATCTTTGAACCCCTTTACCCTTATAGGGGCTACTACTAGGATGGGTTTGCTCACAGCCCCAATGCGGGCTAGATTTGGAATTACTTGTTTGCTGGATTATTACGACATTCCAACTTTAGAAAATATTATCAAAAGATCCGCAAATATTTTAGAGATACCCATCACTCCACAAGGTAATCATGAGATTGCTCGCCGAAGCAGAGGTACGCCTAGAATTGCCAATGCACTTTTGAGACGAATTCGAGACTTTGCTCAAGTGAAAGGCAATGGAACCATCGATGATAAAATAGCAAAGTATGGATTAGAGGCTCTTAATGTGGATAGCTATGGCTTGGATGAGATGGATAATCGAATTTTAAGCACTATTATCCATAAGTTTAAAGGAGGTCCTGTAGGAATAAATACAATAGCTACAGCAGTTGGAGAAGAGGCTGGAACTATCGAAGAGGTGCACGAACCCTTCTTGATTATGGAAGGCTTTATCAAAAGGACTCCAAGAGGGCGGGAAGTGACTGAAAAGGCATATGTCCATTTAGGAGCTACACCGCCTCATAAATCGGGTTCTCTTTTTTAATAATGTTCTTTCTAACCATTCAATATAATTCTTTTTTACAATGACATACTAAGTTTTGATAGGATAGAGTATTAGGATGACTTATATTTGGGTAAAAGACTATATATAAATATGAGAAACCTTCTACTCCTCCTTTTTTGTATAACTATATTCCAAAGTTGTACTAAAGTCTGGCACAAAGCTCAGTCGAATTATGTGACCTACCGTATGGATTCAACGGCTGTTACCGCAGCAATGATAGAAGAAATGATTGCCCCCTATAAAGGGGAATTGGATGGAGAAATGAATAAGGTGATTGCTGTCTGCCCAGAAGATATGCCTAAAAATAGACCTGAGAGTACACTTGGAAATTGGATGTCAGATGTTATTTATAATAAGGCAAATGAATTGAGTGAGGTGCCTGTTGATTTTGCAATGCAGAATTCTGGCGGAATCAGAATCCCATTGCTAAGAAAAGGCGACATCACAAAAGGGAAAATATTTGAATTAATGCCGTTTGATAATGCCTTGGTGATAGTCCACGTGGATAAAACTCTTTTGCTTACCTTTTTAGATCGAGTAGCTAAAAGCGGAGGTTGGCCAGTATCAAAGAATTTCCATATGGAAATCTCGGATTCAAAAGTAGCTGCAGTAAAAATTGGTGGCGAGGAGCTTTCGGATAGAATTTACAATATAGCCTTACCAGATTATATCGCTAATGGAGGAAGTGATTGTAAGTTTTTTATAGATTGTGATAGAACAACTTACCCAGTATTGTTAAGAGATATGTTTGTAGACCAGGCAGCCTCTGATAAAGTGATTGAATCCAAAATAGAAGGCCGAATCATCAGATAAACTACTAATATGAAAAGAAGAACATTTATCAGACAAAGTGGATTAGTTAGTTTTGGTTTGGCAACAGGCCTCCATCGCACAGCATTATACAAGCCAAAGGTGAGTAGCCTAACCATACTGCATACGAATGATGTACATAGCAGGATAGAAGCTTTTCCGCAGGATGGTAGTAGATATGCTGGTTTAGGTGGAGCAGCAAAAAGAGCAGCGCTTATTGACAAGCTTAGAAAGGAAAATGAGCATGTGCTCCTATTGGATGCTGGCGATATGTTTCAAGGAACACCCTATTTCAATTTTTTTGGAGGAGAGCTTGAGTTTAAGCTAATGTCCCAAATGAAGTATGACGCTGCCACTATAGGAAACCATGATTTTGATGCAGGCATCGACAGTTTGGGAAAGCAGTCTGAGTTGGCTTCTTTCGAATTGATAAATTGTAATTACGACTTTAGCAATACTGTAATGAATGGGAGAGTGAAGCCCTATAAAGTCTACCAGAAAGGGGATATAAAAGTAGGCGTTTTAGGTGTCGGAATAGAATTAGATAGTTTAGTCCCCAAGTCACTATATAAGGAGACACAGTATGCGGACCCGATTAAGCAAGCGAATAAGTACGCAAAAATCTTGAAAAAAGAATTGGGTTGCCATTATGTGATTTGTTTGTCGCATTTAGGATACAAATATAGAGAAGATAAAATGTCAGATCATGACCTTGCTGCTCAATCAAGAGATATAGACCTCATCTTAGGAGGGCATACGCATACCTTTTTGGATAAGCCTACTGTCATTGGTAATCAACTTGGAAAACAAGTACATATAAACCAAGTTGGGTGGGCAGGTATATTGTTAGGTCAAATGCAGGTTGATTTTGAAAGGAATTTCAAGAATAAATGTGTTTCATGCACACCAAAGTTGGTGAAGTAGTTCAACTAGTGCGATAATTAGGAAGTCTAAAATTTAAAACCCTGCATTCTTTTTACTTTTCCCTAAGTATACTTTCAGTACCAAAAAAAAATCCTGTTTTTTATGATTTGGCTTTTGGATTAATTGTCTTTCCAAGTATAAATAATTCGGTTATACTTGTGTTGCTATCTCTTGCAGGTTTACTTCAAGCCAATTTCAAAATCACCTAATAATCAATGTAAAGTAATGTTGAATTGTTTTGGTTATTCTAAAACAAATTTGCAATAATGTAAGCGACTTGATTACATAGATTTGAGTAATTCAAATAGTAAAAAAAAAAATTTGAAATGAAATCAAAATCCTTTCAGTATGTGTTAGATTTTCCGCACCTTTACAGTCCGACGCAATACTAAATGAGCCCTACATACTTTAGCACTATTATTAAAACGGATACACTATTCCTTCCTAAAGTACTCTCTAAATAATTGCGAATAAAGTAGACCAATGATTTCGAATTATAATCTCGAAATCACTTTTTAAAATTTCTTTTTTTAAGAAACCTACATCTAAAGAATGATAAGAGACATCAATACTATCTGGGACAACTGTCTGCATACTATAAAGAAGAATGTAAACAATCAAAGTTTCAAAACCTGGTTTGAACCTATTAAACCAGTTCAGTTAGTTGATAGTTCTCTTACTATTCAAGTTCCTAATAAATTTTTCTACGAGTGGTTAGAAGAGCACTACGTAGCACTTCTTAAAAAAACAATTCGGGACGAATTGGGTTCTACTGGTAAGTTAGAGTATCAAATAAGACTCAACTCGATGAGAAATAAATCTGATTCGGTCCAAGCAAATAATAATACGGATAATGCCGATACGGATAACGTGAGTAGATTGAATTCTCCAACAATTGAGAATCCTTTTGTAATACCAGGCATTAAAAAATTATCTATTGACCCTCAGTTGAATAAAAACTACCGATTTGATAACTATATAGAGGGAGATTGTAATAGACTCGCTAGATCAGCCGGTATGGCGATTTCAAAGAAGCCGGGTGGAACTGCATTTAACCCGTTGGTTATTTTTGGAAACGTTGGTTTAGGCAAAACGCACTTAGCGCAAGCAATAGGGAATGAAATAAAGCACAACCACTCTGATAAGAACGTTTTATTTGTTTCCTCTGAGAAGTTTACAAATCAAATGATTCAATCTATCAAGAATGGATCAATCAATGATTTTGTGAATTTTTATCAAATGATTGATGTCCTAATTGTTGATGACATTCAGTTCTTAGCAAATAAGCAAAAGACGCAAGAAATCTTCTTTCATATATTTAACCAATTGCACCAGAATGGAAAGCAATTAATCTTCACGTCCGATAGAGCTCCTAAGGACTTAGATGGTATGGAGGATCGAATGATTAGTAGATTTAAATGGGGGCTATCAGCGGATTTGCAGGCACCAGATATCGAAACTAGAATTGCTATTCTCGAATCGAAAATGACGAGAGAAGGGATAGAACTAGATAATGATGTAGTGGAGTTCATTTGCTACAATATCAAGAACAATATTAGAGAATTGGAAGGCGTGCTTGTTTCTTTAGCAGCCCAGTCTTCACTCAACAATCGCCAAATTGATTTGGAGCTCACTAAAGAAGTAATCCAAAAATTCATTAATGAAATCAATAAAGAGATTACCGTTGAGTTTATCCAAAAATTAGTTGCGGAACATTTCAACGTCCCTGTTGAAAAACTAGCTGGAAAGACACGTAAACGCTCTATAGTGGTGGCTAGGCAACTTTCGATGTATCTGGCAAAGAACTTAACCAATAAGTCTTTAAAAGCAATAGGGGATCAATTTGGAGGTAGAGATCACAGCACTGTGATTTACTCTTGTAAGACCGTTCAAGATCTTTTAGATACTGATATGACTATCAAGGAAGATGTGAATGCTTTAGAAAAGAAGATTCGTATGAGTCTTAATGGGTAATAATCTAAAAGTTACCGATTATTATTTCTTGCCCGTAATCACGAGTATCTTCTCTTGGGTTAGAATTGTAAAATTTGAGTCTTAAATCTAAGATGAGATTGAAATATTATCTCCTCTCAAATTCTGAACAAGCAAACTAACAAACATCACAATCACACATCCTATCAGGTTCAACCAAAGATAACTGAGGTCAATTACATTGAATCGGTCTAAGGTGTAAATGACAATTACAAGAACTTGCGCAACGAGTGCTCCAACAATCACTGAGCTCCCATCTATAGATTTAAAGAAAGTGCTTGAGCCGATGTATCCTAAAAGAGCCCCAATGCCCATGAATAAAAGAACGATTGGTACATCATTTTCATAGAGCATAGGAAATACTTTTTCTACATAGTCAGAATGTAGAATAGAAGTAGCCACTATCCCCAAGAACAAGCCCATCGTGAATAAACTTAGTATCCTAGTACTATTTGTCAGCTTTTTGAAAAAGAAGGCAACAAAGAAAATTCCTAAGATAGTTCCATAAAAAATAGAGCCTACAATGTTTACTGCTTCAATCAGATTGTCAAACAAGGAGGCTGCCATTGCGAATATCAAAGCAATAACCCCCCAAGCTACAGTAAGAAGCTTTGAAGCATTAAGATATTCCTTGTCCGTCCCGTTTTGGTTAATATTTCTCTTATAGATATCTATTACAGTTGTAGTTGCAAGGGCGTTCAACTCTGAAGCGGTGGAAGACATTGCGGCCGAGAATATTACGGCTAATAATAGACCGACCATCCCTATGGGTAGGTAATTAATAACAAAAGTGATAAAAACATAGTCACTATCTTCCAAGATAGCATCTGAATCTACCTTGTAGATTAAATCATCTACCTTAGAGCGTAAAGCAAGATCCTTTTCAAGATTCATTTCATAAACCGCCTTAGCTTGAGCTATTCCGTCTTCATTTTTGGCATTTATCTGTTCAGAGAGTAAACTTAGACTGCTCATTTTATCATCAAAGACAGTATCAAACTCCTTTTCTAATTTATCTAGCTCTCCAGCATAGCTTGACTCTTGAACCTTGACAATGTTTGCACTATTGAAGTGGATAGGTGGGCGCTGAAACTGGAAGAATAAGAAAACCAATATCCCAACAAACAATACTAAGAATTGCATTGGTACCTTGATAATCCCATTGAATAATAGGCCTAAACGACTTTCTGATAAACTCTTGCCAGAAAGATAGCGCTGCACTTGAGACTGATCTGTTCCGAAATAAGAAAGAAACAAAAATACCCCACCTAGCATGCCAGACCAAAAAGTATATCGCTTATCTAGATCAAAGGTAAAATCAACCACCTTTAGCTTTTCCATTTTACCCGCAAGAGAAAGTGAATCTCTAAATGAGACCCCTTCTGGAAACTTAAATACTATAATCACGGCAGCAATAAACATTCCGACTAGAATGACAATCATTTGTTGCTTTTGAGTAACACTTACCGCTTTAGTACCTCCTAGTACTGTATAAAGGATGACAATGGCCCCCGTTAATATTATAGTAAGATTTAAATCCCAACTCATAATATTAGATAAAATTATAGCGGGTGCAAAAATGGTTATACCAGCTGCTAAACCTCTTTGAATTAAAAACAAGAAAGCAGTCAGCATCCTTGCTCGATTGTCAAATCGTTCTTCTAAATATTCATAAGCAGTATACACGTTGAGTTTGTAATACACGGGCAAGATGAAAATGCACAGAATGACCATAGCTACTGGCAATCCAAAATAGAATTGTGCAAAACCTAGTCCGTCTTCGTATGCTTTACCAGGAGTAGATAGAAATGTTATAGCAGATGCCTGCGTAGCCATAATAGATAGGCCGATAGTCCACCAAGGAAGATCTTTATCTCCCATAAGGTAGCTTTTTACATTGTCTACCTTTCGAGTTTTGTATATACCATAGCCGATAATGACTAACATGGTAAAAGAGAGTACTAACCAGTCAACTATGTGCATTTATTGAGAATTAGGCGTAAAAGTTAGTAAATAATATGAATAGACCTATTATCACAAAATGTGCTATTAAGACGACTATATACATCCTTTTCCAACTACCTAATATAGGTGGTTTGTCTTCACTAGCTTGGTTTTCAGTCATATCAGTAATTTAAATCATATAGGAAAAATTCCTTGTCACATTAGGAGACGATTTCTTCGCACAATCTTGACTCAAATATATGAATTTGCTTGCAATAACTTGTTTTCTGTAGGTCTATCATTTCCCTCCTCAAGGCCTTATTCAATTCGTTTACTTTTAAAATTAATACCTAGATGAAAAGACTTTTAGGCTTATTTGCCATAACATTTATGATGTTCTCTTGTGCTAAGGATGAACCAAATCCTTCTTTTGAATCATTTTTTGAAGAACCGGAAATAGAAGACTTTAGTGCCCTAATGTCGGATTTTGAACACGAAACATTGGAGCTAATCAATGCATTTCGTGCAGAAGTAAATGACTGTGGGGGAGAAATCTCTGAACCTGCTGAACCATTGAGGTGGCATCCAAGATTAGATGACGCTGCAGAAGCACATGCTCAAGATATGTTTGATAATGATGTTCTGAGTCATGAAGGAAGTAATGGTTCGACTTTAGGGGATCGCTTATTAATAGCTGGTTATGAAGCTAGAGCCTTTGGAGAAAATATTGCAAAAGGGCCACCAACACCTACAGAAGCAGTTTTAGCATTTAAGAATAGTCCTACTCATTGTATAGTAATGTCAAGCCCACATTTCAAACAAGTAGGAATTGCAAAAATAGGGAAGTATTGGGTATTTGATTTCGGAACCTTATAATAATGCAAAAAGCAATTAAAAAAGGGTAAACAGCGATTCGCCGTTTACCCTTTTTTAATTGTGATCATTCTGTTTACTTACCTAAACTGATAAGGTTAGCGAAAATTCTGTAAGCACCAGGGACGCCAGCAGGCAACTCTCTAAACCAAGAATACCCAGTGTATACATAATGACCTTCTCCGTATTCTGCCACTAAAAGTCCTCCATCCTTGTTGCTTTCTCCAGGATCATTACTTGATAAAATAGCAGTATATTCTTCTGACCATTCATTTGGGAAATAGAGGCCTCGTTCTTGCACCCAATTTTCAAAATCTTCAGGCCCTATTTTATTTGGACTATTCAAGACTGGATGTTCAGGAGCAAGAAATCTAATTTCTGCTTCTTCTACAGCTACTCTTTCTCTACTTAGTTTAAAAGGGTAGGGCCCTAATTCTTCACTAGGTACTTTAAGTCTGTGTCGAGTGTTGTACTGAACAATCATAGTACCACCATTTTTGACATAGTCTAAGTACATTCCTTGCTGAAATTTAATCTTATCATTGGTATTGTATGCACGTATACCTATGATGAGGGCATCATAATTGCCCAGCTTTTCTTCATTAACCATGTCATCTTCAAGCACATCTACATCGTATCCTATTTGTCTAAGGCTTTCCGGAATTTTGTCTCCAGCTCCCATGATATAGGCTACATTTTGACCCTTTTTCTTGATGTTCAGTTTTACAATCTTTGTTTCTGCAGGTAAAAAAATAGTTTGTGTTGGTATGTGGTCATAATCTATTAGTATCATTTCCTTAGTATAGGCCTTACCATTTATCATGGCTTTTACACCCATTGTGCCCTCACTTTGAGTAGAGGGAGGTATCACTTCAAAAGTGAAAGCCTGTGTTTGCTCTTGATTAGCAATATCAAAATTATGGCTCAAAGGCTTGGAAGACCAACCATTAGGTAAATCCAGCATTACTTGTCCTTGAATGTCAGCTTTTCCCGCAGTTACTTTTACATTTATAGTTTTCGCCCCATCATCAGCAATCACGACTACTTTTTCATCAATAGAAACCGAAGCAGCAGGGATGATTTCTACCGGCCTATATTCTTCTCCCATTACTGGACTTACAGATCTGTAAACAACAGGTTTGTGAAATTTGATATTTACACCTTCTATTTCCAAATCATATACCATGAGAATGGGTTCATCACTAGTAGGTTTTCCAATATTGATTTGATCTTTCACACTATACATGCCCATCGTACCCTTGTTTTCTAACCAATAGGGACTAGAATTTTTAGCATTGCTAGGGATAGTACACTTCATGTAAAATTTATTTTCCTCTCCGTCAAGTAGTGTCAGATTTAGAGAAGTATCTTTTTTGATTCCTATGAAATCTACATTCTTTAACTTCACACTATTCGGTGAACGGTTCGTAAATTCAAGAGCTATTTCAAAATTTTGGTTGGCGGTCAAGAAATAATTGTCTGCAGCAGCTTCGGTATAGATACCACCGCACTGGCTTATTATTTTCTTTATTTCTTCTAGTTTTATCGTTCTCCAATTACTTATTTCCAAAGCTTCTATCGCTTGATATGTCTTTACTAATGCAGGAATACTCTCATAAGGAGCTGAGTAATTAAAGTCATTTAAAATATTGTCAATCATTCCTGTGATCGGAGCTCCACCTTTTAGTCTCGACCATGTGGTGTTTATCCCTTCGAATAAATTGGAACCATCACTTGGCACATCCCCTTTGATAATATCGAGATATTCATTTCGGCTACTTCTAGAAAGAGATCTACCCATACCTTGGCATCTATGCTGCGCTCGACTTATCGCCGCAATTTCTCCGTTGGACATCCCTCTATTAGGGTAGTATACGCCAGCATCTACGGTGATCAAATTACTTTTGTCCGCTTTCGCAAATTTTTCTCTACTTCCATAAAACCACCAACTTGTGTTGAAAGCTAATCGTTTAGGTTGCCAAACATTTACAAATTCCAGTTGACTAGGGTAGGCACTTGGGTCATTTAGTAGATCCCAAGCTTCTACAGATAAAACTGCGGAAGAGGTATGATGTCCATGCGTAGTACCAGGAGTGTCATGCTTAAATCTATTGATAATGACATCAGGTTGAAAACGACGGATGTTCCAAACTACATCTGAAAGGACTTGATCCTTATTCCACATTGTAAGCGTTTCATCTGGATGCTTAGAATATCCAAAATCATTGGCGCGAGTAAAAAACTGTTTTCCTCCATCTACTTTTCGAGCGGCCAACAACTCCTGCGTACGTATTACACCAAGAAGCTCTTTGAGTTCAGTACCTATTAGATTCTGTCCACCATCTCCACGTGTTAGAGATAGATATGCAGTATTGGCTTTTACATGATTTGATAGGTATGAAATCATACCGGTGTTTTCATCATCAGGATGCGCCGCTATGTATAGCGCTGAACCTAAAAAATTGAGTTTTTCTATGCCGTGATAGATGTCTCCAGAATTCCAACGTTCTGGTGCCTGTGCACTTAGAGAGTTTGCAAAAAATAATAGGACAAATGCACTAAATAACTGAATTCTCATTGAATTGAAATTTTTATCAAAATAGGACTAATTCCTATTAAATACACCTCAATTCGCCAATGGTTTACATTTTAGTGGCTCCAGAGAAAATTCTGCTCCAGTTAATACCATTGCCCATGTTGCCATCTTTGGTACTAAACCATATAAATAGCGGTTTCCCAACGATATGATCATGAGGCACATAGCCCCAATATCGGCTATCTTCCGAGCTATGGCGATTATCTCCCATGCCCCAGTAGTAGTCCTGCTTAAAGGTATAAGAGTCTGTTTCTTGACCATTGATAATGAAGGAATTTCCTTTTCGAGAAAAAGTGTTCCCTTCATAGATTTCTATAATCCGTTGGTACAAAGCTATATTTTCAGAAGTAAGTTTAGTAGTAGCTCCTTTCTTTGGAATCCAAATAGGACCGAAGTCATCTACCGTCCAGTTTTTTGATATCTCCGAATGTGGGAAAGAGTTTCCTGCAACATTACCCACTTTTTTCAAACTTATTTTTGGATCTAAGCTTTTGACTTTGTCAACCTCTGCTTGATTTAAGGTCAAGATAGTTTGACCTTGGAAAGTTTCTATATCATATTGTTTGGAGATACCCCATTCAATCAATTTGTTCATATTCACATTGACCCCATTTGCTTGCATTATATATTTAAATTGCAAATTGGTCGGATTCTCAGCAGCTACTCCATTGATGTACACTTGTGTAGCTTTTATTTGGAGCGAATCACCAGGCATAGCAATACATCTTTTGATATAATGATCCCGCTTATCTACTGGTCGAGTATCTAGTCTTATTCTCCGTTTATCTATTTCTCTTTTCAAGCTTGCATTCCTTCTGGTATCATGTATACTGTATGTTCTACCCGGAATTACATACACACTATCTCCTTCAGGATAGTTAAATACGATTGGCTTATTGTGCGCAATACTTTCTAGTGCAGGTAGCCTGACTGAAGGAATACTCGGAACTTCTAAATAGGATTCTCTGTCTATAATCGGTATCCTATTATGCAGTAGAGGTATCATAGCTATCGTTTCCGGTGTTCGGATTCCATAGTGCGCCTTACTCACAAACAGAAAATCTCCAATCAATAATGAGCCTTCCATTGACCCAGTCGGTATTTTATATGCTTCTATCAAAAACATACGAATAAAGGCTGCAGCGAATACCGCAAATATTACGGCCTCTCCCCATTCTCTCCCCACTGACTTTTCATATGGATTATTTTTTTGTAGTTTTTTAAGAGCATATTTATCACCAGATTTTTCTGCTTCTTCTAGTTTTAATTTATAATCTTTTGCATCTTGAAAAGCAGCTACTTTATACTTTTCTTTATCATCCTTCGCTAGCTTGTAAAAAGCAAATGGTGCATATACAACGGCAAGAAAGCTATCTAGAAAATCTTTTTTGCCAAAAGAATACATCATATCAACGCACATTCCAGCATAGACAAAAATGTTGACTATTGGGAACAAGAGCCATAATGCATGTATTGGTTTACGGCCTATAATTTTGCACCATTCTACAAAATTGACCCCTGGTATGAGTCCCTTCACAGCATCTACTCCAGCCTTGGGAAAGAGGAAGTAAAGACTGATGCTCAATAATATATAACTAACAAGTAAGAATATTAATACGGTCACTTTGGTTATTTTTAGTGTGCAAATATAACCTAAAAACTACTTATCGAATTGCATCTCATCCGATTTGTAAGAAGAAGGTATAGATTCAATCGACGAAGGCCTATTTATGGGTATTAATTTGAATATTTGGGGCCTACCCGACGGTAGGTGTCGGGTCGCTACCTTACGCAGCTCGCAGGTCTGCTCGGCCCTTCGGTCTAGCCACCCAGAGCGCACAAAGCTTACCGTCAGTGGCTACTGCTCCAGATCGCTAGTCCAAAAAAAAGCAATACTATAGATAGTAGTTAACTCAAAGACCAAATTAACGCCACAGCGATGCAGGCAAATTCAAAAGAAAGCGAAGTAGCGCCAGCGGTGCCAAATGTTCATAACCAGCGCGTGAGCGCTGGTTAAATGATTGAGTTAATTCCAATTTGCCTGTGCAATACCTTAGGTGGTGTGGCGTGATTTTTCCTTCAAAAAATCATGACAAATTGCATTCTAAGAAATACACCACTTAATAAAGTTCTCATTTATATTTGAGAAATAGGATTCTTGTTGATGTTCTTAAGCTTTATTGTAAGAAACAAATAGATTATTTGATGAGATCCCAATGTATGAGGGATAGGAATGGACCGACGATAGGAGGTGTGCCCACAAAGAGGATTAGCCATGCAGCATAGATTTTGTGGGTACGGAAACGAAGTGGACCCATGGATAGCGCGACCTGAGTGGAGGCCTAGCAAGGCAGTATGGCTGCACGAAGGGCATACCCAAATAAAAAAAAAACTAAGGAGTTTCTCTAGGATTTACAGAACCAGAAATGCTGAGGACTTCTGCTTTACGCTGTTTGTTAAAAAAGACTTTTACCTTTTTGTAAAAGTATCCGTCTCTGTATGCGTCATATTTAAGCGTAATAGTGGATGTGCTATCAGGTAAAATAGGGGTGAAGTCCCAATATGGAGCGGTGCATCCGCAAGTACTGCGGACATTATCTATAACTATAGTATCGGAGCTAACATTCTTGAATGGGAAGTCGACCTCTTCTGGAAATCCTTGTTCTAATACACCAAAATCAAAGTCCTTTTCTGTTTGCCATTCAACGATTTGAGCGCTCAATGAGAAGGGGAGTAGAAAGAAAAAAAATACAAGTTTTTTCATAAATTATTTTCGATTATGTCCCAGGTATGGTCAGATAAAAGTTTGACTTTAGAAACGAATGTATAAGGTGGATTGTCCCCCCATTCATCCTCGCTTATCATCGAAAGCACGTAGGACTCATCTTTCTTTTTATATAGAAAATAACTACTTCCTATAAGAGGCTTGAATCCCATATCTGCTTGGTATATTTTTTCAGATATTTCTACTCGGTCGTGCACTTCTTGTGCCTGCTGTATCAGGGTCTCGACTTGCTTACGGATTTGAGATAAATGTACATTGGTCTGTTCGTACATCGCATCAAGTGACAAGCCTTTCACTCTGCCTTTGTCAATAGGTTTAATGATAGAACCTCCTACAGTATGTGCATAGGGTAGAAGATGAGGATTCTCAGCAATCTTATCCTTATCTATAGGATTTATAAATTCTGGTTCATTTTCCTTTTCCATGCAAAGTTAACTATGATAAAATTGAATAGTTCAAAGATAAGATGCTAAATAGAATCATAAATCTAAAATTATTCGTAAGTGTTTGATATTTAAGTGAAAGTATATATGCATATTTAAATATCCCTCAATTAAAAAGAGGCAGAATCTATGAAAGATTCTGCCTCTTAAAAGAACGTGTAATAATGTTCTATTATTATTATTTTAAAGTGAAGCTCCCAGTGCCAGATAAAAACCCTTTGTTGAAGATTTCAACTTGATATTGACCAGAGGAAAATGAAGTATTTGGTTCCCAATTGATACACACGTTTTCCTTACTTGACTCATAGGCAATGTCTGTTTTCTGCGTATATCTAATTTGCTCTTTGCTTTTGCTGCTAGTAAATACACCTGAACCTAACTCTTCAACAGCCATAGTTTCGCCAACTGGATTGATAATTCTGATTAGGAATTGTTCGTTGCCAAGCGTCGCTAAATCATTCTCTGTTGTGTTGAAACAAACTTGAATTTTTTCAGCGTTTTTAGCATAAGACTTTTGCACTGTTTTCCCACTTTTTCTAGTCTTCAATCCCATCCCGATTACATCTGTTACTCTAACCACAGATCCGTAATTAACCTTCTTATTCAACATAGAATTCTTTTCTTCTAAGTTTTCTTTTAAGCCAACCAGAACTGCTTTTTCAGCATTCAAGTTTTCATTGTTTGTCCGTTCAGAGGCAATGTTGGTTTGCAGCACTTTTTTCTCTTCTGTGAGCTGCATTTTCTCCTTCGTTAAAATTTGATTTTGTTCTTTAACTACATCTAATTCAGCCAGATATCTGCCGAGTTGAGTTTTGAAATTGTCTATATCTAATCGTGCTTGACTAAGTTCTTTTCTAGAAGCCTTGCCACTACTGATAAGCTTTGAAATTTCAGATTTCCTTGTTTCCAAATCAGACTTTTGAGTTTCAATTACTGCATTGAGTTCTTCGTTTTCTCCCTTTTGCTCATCAAGTGCATTCATTACTTCCTCATACTGTGTCTGTAAATCTTCCTTTAGCATTTCTGCTTCATTGAGTTCTGTTGCTTGTTGCGAGATTACGCTAGATTGTGAGTTTCTATTGACTAAAAGAAATGTAACCACTCCAAGAAGTAAAGCGATAATAATTGCCATAGCAATTACTCTTTTTTGCATTGATTCTTCATTTGTACTCATAACAATGATTTTAATTTTTAATTAGTTTGATGGTTTATACCCCTAATTACGTAATTTAGATTTGATATATTGCCAAAAGTAGTCAATAGTTGTCGTTTTCTAGGCAACTTTTTAGGAAAAAAGGTATCCATTTATTTATTGTAATAAACTCATTATCAGATGATTGATAATCTTTCTCTTTCCAATATTCTTTTTCTTGATGTCGAAACAGTTTCAGGCACTCATTTGCTGAGTGATCTGAATGGTGAGATGCAGTATTTGTGGAGTTTGAAGGCTGCGCAATTATTAAAAAAACCAAAGGAAGAAATTGAAAAAGAAGAACTGGCTGATTTTTATCAGGAGCGTGCTGCGATCTATGCGGAGTTCGGAAAGATCGTTTGTATTTCAGCAGGCTTGATTGTCAACGAGGGTAAAAATAGAATGAAAGTTAGGCTTAAGTCTTTCTATGGATTTGATGAGAAGCAAGTACTATTAGATTTTGCAGAACTGATGAAACAGTACTTTAATGACAGCAATACACATTATATATGTGGTCATAATCTCAGAGAATTCGACATCCCTTATATATGTAGACGAATGGTAGTTCAAGGCATCCAATTGCCAGACTTGTTGCAACTGCATGGCAAAAAACCATGGGAGACCAAATATCTTTTGGATACGATGGACCTGTGGAAGTTTGGGGATTACAAGCATTATTCTTCTTTAAAATTGTTGACGGGCATATTTGGTATCCCTACTCCGAAGGATGATATAGATGGGTCTGAGGTCGGTCGTGTCTTTTGGGAAGAAAAGAATGTAGAGCGAATCGCTGTTTATTGTGAAAAAGATGTGCTTGCTGTCATCCAAATCATGATGAAGTTCAAAAGAATGGATACATTTGAGGCAGCACAAATCACCTCATTATTAACAGAATCAACTACATGAAACATTTAATAGCTCCTTCTATCCTCGC
>CAYWOZ010000010.1:0-32950 GCA_964458675.1 uncultured Saprospiraceae bacterium | reverse complement strand
CCCATTCAAGATGTAATCAAAAATTGTAAATTTTAATTCCATTTATCATCGCAAACTACTTCGCACGCCATCAAGATGTCGCATAAATTGCTTATCAGTCGCTTAGCTAAGGCTAAACTCCACTGTCCAACTGACTTCAGCTGGAAAGGTTGTTCGACCGGTCATCCAGGCGGGCTTCTGCGCGTCTCGTAAGTCACACGCTAAATGAAATTTACATTCTTTCAAAGGTTAATAGAGGTGCCCTTTAGTAAATTTAACCTATTCCTAAATTGGCATTAACAGTTCTTAACGGTAATGTAATCTATCTTAGATTTATAATTCTGTGGACTAGTTCCATTGATTGTAATTCTTAAAAGTATAACAAATGAAAACATCATTAAAGCTATTTACAATTAGTCTACTATTAGCAACATCACTTACAAACTGTGTTGATAGAGAAGGCTGTACCGATCCAGCATCTGATAATTTTGACATAAATGCAGAAATTGACAATGGAAGCTGTATCCCAATGACGGAAAAATTTTTAGGTCTCTATGAAGTTAATGAAGTATGCGAAACTGGAGACTATAGTTATCCAATGTCAGCATATGCATCCTTTCAAGATCCTTTCGAGATTATTATTACGAATTACGGAGACCTTGGTATAGATGTAATTGGTGTGGTGGATGGAAATTTTATTTTTATCCCTGATCAACTTTTCAGGATAAATCAAAATAATATTGAAATTCTCGCAGGAGAAGGAGAGATTTTGAATGGAATTTTATCTATAAGATATCTTTATAGTGAAAATGGATCCTATCCTGAACAATGTAGGATAGATGCGTTGCAATAGATAATTCTATGATTTAAGAACCTGAAAGCTCTTGCTGATTACCTTCATTTAACTGATCATTTTTCTTAATGCTATATTTCACAAGTAAATCCTGTAAGTCATTGATTAAAAATGGCTTGCTAATGTAATCATGCATTCCAGCTGCAATGTAATTTTCGCGATCCCCTTTCATTGCATTGGCGGTCATTGCAATAATAAATACCTCTTTATGTGCTGCCCAATCCTTTAAGATCTCCTTTGTGGCAGCAACTCCATCTAATACTGGCATCTGTATATCCATAAAAATAACATCAAAGGAATCATTTAAACTAGCTTCAATCGCTAATTGACCATTATCTACAATTTTAGGATTATACCCAAGTTTATTAAGAATCTTCTTAATTAACATTTGATTTATTTTATGATCTTCTGCAACTAAGATTTTAAGCGGAGCGCTTAAAGCAAATTGTTCATCGAATACAGGCTTTTTTGTTAATGAACTATTGAAATAATTATTAGCATGCATAGCTCGCCTGCTAAGCAAACCAGTGCCGTCATCTGAAAGTAAATCAGTAACGGTCCAAATAATATTAGATTTTTTAAAGGGCTTAGGCGTAGTTATATCAATACATTTATTCTCCAAACTGGGGAATAACTTTGGTACACTTAATACAACTTTGGTACTAGTTTTCTCTTTTAGTTTGTCCAACAAAACTTCAGTTAGAGGAGTGAAAAATGAACTATCTACAAAAAGTAAGTCTACTGGGTCCTCAATTAAGCTATTTAAAAACTCTGAACTAATTCCCTTCGCTACTTGGAAAGAGTCAAAACCAATACTTTCAAGCATATTAATCAATGACTTTCCTCCAATAACACTTCTATCTATAATAGCAGCTGATTTATTTTGAAATGCCTGAGTTTTCTTCTCGAACGAACTGGGATCAAATTCGCAACTCAAATTAAATGTGACTTCCGTCCCTACTCCTTCATTACTTTTCAATTTTATATCACCACGCATTTGTCTCGCTAATCTTCTAGAAATGGCAAGCCCTAAACCAGTACCACCGTATTTCCTAGTGATAGAAGAATCTACCTGAGAGAAAGCCTCAAATAATTGACCAATTTTTTCTTTTGAAATTCCTATACCAGTATCTTTTACAATAAATCTTAGATCAATCAATTGATCAATCTCAGCTTCTGGGGCTCGAGGCTCTACCGTAACAACAACCGACACTTCCCCAATCTGCGTAAACTTAATCGCGTTACTCAACAGGTTGGTAAGAATCTGCCTTAGCCTTACTTCATCTCCAATTATGATCTTAGGAACAGCTGGTTCAATTGAATAAGAAATTTCAATATGCTTTTCTTGGCAATTTGCAGCAATCAAATCTACTACATTTTCAACTATAGTATGAATTTCAATTTTTTCGGATTCAATTTCAATTTTATTAGATTCTACTTTTGAAAAATCTAGAATATCATTTATAATTCGAATCAAACCTAAAGCACTTTCTGTTGAGGTTCGCACATAGTCACCTTGCTCAGTATCAAGTTGAGTATTATTTAGCAATTGAAGCATACCTAAGATACCATTCATAGGAGTACGAATCTCATGACTCATGTTTGCTAAGAAATGGCTCTTAGCCAAGTTCGCCGCTTCTGCTCTTTGTTGTGCGTCATTCGCTTCATGGCTTAATTTTTCAGCTGCTATTCTTGCTTGCTTTTCTTTAATGGTTATAGATCTTAATGCCGCCGTTCTATCCTTTACTAACATCTCAAGTTGAATCTTCTCTTTCATAGCTTTTCTGCTCTTTCGGAGGTGTATCAAATAAGATACTAGCATTATAAATAGGACTAAACCTAATACAACAAGCCAAGAGCTGTACCAAGGTCTTGAAACTAGTAAGTCAATACTAGAAAAATTATTAAGTATTAAGCCCTTAAAACTGCAAAAGCTAGGATTATAGGAATTCAAAAAAAGTATAAGAAAAATGAAAAATCTATTTGACCGCAAGGGGTAAGAATTTTAGCTTTATTGACCAGCATTAATAAAAATGGATATTACAAAGTAATTTGATGGTTATTCTCTCCATAAATTCATAGTTAACTATGAAATTGTGACAGCAAAATTTGCCCTTTTGTGAACTGGAATTATAGAAAGGTTTTCGCGTGACGTTGTAAACGGCTAAGCTCGACAAGCTGGAGGCGCGTTAGAAGCAAAGGATAGAAGTGTTTCCGACTTTTTCGTCGGAAGTAACGGATAGCCTGACACCTTTCGATAGAAATGGTGGTGCTCCCAAAATTAAAGAAAATGTAAAATTAAACTTTTAAAGAGTCAAAATTTTCGTCATAGCCTCTTGAATTTTATTATGAAAGATAACTCTACGATGGCTAACACCGGGTAATTTCATTACCTCTACTTTAGGATGGAGCATACCCAGTTTCCTAGAAGAATCTACAGGAATAACCTCGTCCCTTTCCCCATGAACAAGAATGGTAGGGCAAGTCACTTGTGCCAAATTGAAGTCTGTCCTGAAATGATACTTCAATAAAAAATTAGGTATGAATGGTAAATATCTATTTTTCATGTCTATCAAACTTACATATGGTGCCACCAATAGTAAAGCCTTAGTTGGATTGTTGGATGCTATATAGCTCGCTAATCCAGAACCCATACTATATCCCACAATAACAATATCATCATATCGTTCAGCTAAAAAATCGTAGGCCAATTGAGCATCATCATACATTTGCTGTTCACCTTCTAACTGTCCTTCACTTTTACCATAAGTTCGGTAGTCTAATACTAAAACATCATAACCGATGTTTTCAAATTGTCTGATCTGAGCAAGACAACGCTTAAGTGATCCTTTGTTTCCGTGAAAGTATAATATGGCTCCCTTTGGATTTGATTGTTTAACCAAAGCTGCGTTTAATCGAATATTATCAGGAGTAGAAATCCATACCTCCTCTCCTTTCCAAGGTTTATAATCTGCATCTAAAGTGTGAGGATAAAAAAGTAATTTTTCTTGTCCAAAATATAAGCCTACACAGAGCAAAAAGTATAAAAATGCAAAGAAAAATAATATTCGTTTTATCCATTTCATAATAAGCTAATTGCCATTTCTTTTATTGAGTTCCGCAAGATATCGTATTAATCCATATGCAAAAGTATCTCTTTGTCAAATAATGTAAGTCTTGATTACAAAATAATACCTCTACGAGAGGTGGATAAGATTGAAATATGTGCTCAAGTCATGTTCAAACTTCGATATAATGATGAAATAGCCATTATTTATTTTGCTGAAAGCATTTATTAGCCTATATTTCGTTTCGTAAAAACGGAAAACATACATATGAAAAAGCATCTACTCTTATTAAGCAGTTTGATTCTGCTTCCTTTCTTCCTTTTTGCTCAAGAAAGCAAAGGGATAGACCAAATTATCGATGAAGCTTTCAAACCTATTTCAGATTTTTTTAGTGAGGTAATATTCTTCACTATCGCAGATGTACCGTTTGTATTGGTGCTACTTGTAGTAAGTGCACTTATTTTCACTATTTATTTTGGATTTATTAATATCAGAGGCTTTGGAACTGCAATTAATGTAGTTAGAGGAAAGTATGATGATATAGAAAAGCATGAAGGCGCATTCAGCGAAGCAGCTGTCGATGGAGATATTCGGGATACTATAAGAGATGAAAGTGTCGATGGAGAAGTTTCTCATTTTCAAGCTTTAGCAACTGCGGTTTCGGGAACAGTTGGAAATGGTAATATAGCTGGTGTAGCATTAGCTATTGCATTGGGTGGACCTGGAGCTACATTTTGGATGATAGTTTGTGGATTTCTTGGGATGTCGACAAAATTCGTTGAATGTACGCTCGGGGTTAAATATCGAGATGTAGACAAAGATGGTACAGTGTACGGTGGTCCGATGTATTATCTAACTAAAGGATTGAAGGATCGTGGATTTGAGATGCTCGGTAAAGTAGCGGCCGTGTTTTTTGCAATATTTTGCATTGGTGGTTCATTTGGTGGTGGTAATGCAGCACAATCTAACCAGGCTACTATAGTACTTAAAGATTTACTAGGACTAGAAAGCACTGGAGCTGGAGCAGCAATTGGTTTCATTTTAGCGATTATAGTTGGTATTATTATAATAGGAGGAATCAAAAGAATCGCATCCGTAACAGAAAAGGTGGTACCATTCATGGCAGGTCTATATCTTTTGGCTTGCCTTTATATTATATTCTCGAACATCACACTGGTTGATGATGCTGTAATGGCCATTTTGACAGATGCATTTAATCCAAAGGCGATTGGTGTAGGTGGCGTAATTGGTGTTTTACTTGTTGGTTTTCAGCGTGCTGCATTCTCAAATGAAGCTGGTGCGGGATCTGCATCCATTGCACACTCAGCAGTAAAAACTAACTATGCAGCTTCTGAAGGCCTTGTAGCCTTATTAGAGCCTTTCATTGATACAGTTGTCATTTGTACAATGACTGCTTTGGTTATTATTATTTTCAACAACGGAGGTGGTGAATTTGCATATGGTGGTGATGGCAGTGGCGCAGTTCTTATAGACGGAGTTGCTTACGAAGGAGCTGGTATTACTTCTCAAGCGTTTGCCGCATACATTCCGTTTTCACAAATCTTCTTAACAGTAGCAGTTGTATTATTTGCTGTATCTACTATGATCTCATGGTCTTACTATGGTATCCAATCTTGGAAATTTTTATTTGGTCGGTCAAAAATGGCAGATTTAACTTATAAACTTATATTCTGTTTATTCATAATAATTGGTGCAGCGGCCAACATGAGTTCTATTTGGGCTTTTTCAGATGCAATGATTTTTGCTATGGTATTCCCAAATATGATCGGACTTTACTTCTTACTCCCAAGGGTAAAAGAAGAACTCAACAGATACATGTCTGCCATAAAAGGAAGCTAATTTTTATTAATCTAAATCAATAAAAAGGCGGTCTAAAAAGACCGCCTTTTTTCATCAATGCACACCTTAGTTTTACATACAGGCACCAATATAGAAAACAGACTCGCCCATCTTGAAAAGGCTAATTTTCTGCTACAACAAAAGGTTGGAAAAATCTTAAAGCATTCTCATATCTATGAAACAGCTGCTTGGGGAAATGAAAAACAAAATGACTTCCTTAATCAAGCGCTACTTTTAGACACTGACTTTTCAGCACGTAGAGTGATGCATGAGATATTACTGCTAGAATATAAGATGGGTCGTAGACGAGAATCCAAGTGGCAACCTCGCATAATCGACATAGACATCATCTTTTTCGATTCGGTACTCATTCAAAAAAAGATGCTTACTGTACCACATGAGCATATGCAGAATCGTAGATTTGTTTTGAAACCCCTACATGATATTATACCAGACTTTATCCATCCAGGATTGAATCAATCGATAGCTACCTTACTGGAAAATTGCCCGGACCCCTTAGCTGTTAATAAGTGGAAAAAAACATCTAGTAGCAACACGAAAATATTGTAATTTTATCTTTAAGTTTGCCTCCGAATTAGCAAAAAATTAAAAAACAATATGACTTCATTCCCTCACCGTTTTATCACCATAGAAGGTAATATCGGGACGGGAAAGACGACAGTTTGCAAACTACTTGCAAAAGAAAACAATCTCAAGCTAGTATTAGAGTCCTTTGCGGACAACCCATTCCTTCCATTCTTTTATGACAATGCCGAAAGATATGCTTTTCCTGTTGAACTATTCTTCATGACAGAGCGTCATAAACAACTATCAGAAAATGTAATTCAGTCAGATTTATTCCAACAAACTGTACTTGCAGACTACTTTTTCCTAAAGACTGTTTTGTTCGCAAAGAACAATCTCAATAAAAACGAGTTTAGACTTTTCCAGCGGCTTTTTAAAATATTAAATGACACCTTTCCAAAGCCTGATTTACTGATTTATATCCATCGCCCAGTAGAGGTGCTGCTTAAAAACATCAAAGCCAGAAATAGGTCCTATGAGCAGAATATAACTGCGACATATCTTGAAAGCCTTCAAAACGCATACTTTGAATATTTCAAAATGGAACAAGATATTCCCATTCTAATATTAGAATCTCACGATATCAATTTGGACAAAGGAACTCCACAATACAATCAACTCTTATCATTGATGCAGACCGAGCATGCAAAAGGAGTTCAGCACATCAAGCTAAACGCATTGCCTTTAGGCTAAGATAAATCAGAAGTGTTTCGTCCTCGTTTTCAATTCCAAAACGATTGTACAACAAATGAATATGGTCGGCTATTACTTCCCAAACTCTAGCATTCTCCAAATTATTCCCTGGATAATAATAAGTCTTATGTCTATGACTCATTTCAGAAACCAATTGTGGATTACTACATGATTCTATGAAAGCACCTGATGATTTACTCCAATGCTCAAATAAGACACTAAGAGCTTCATGGTCATCAATATTCTCTAAAAGCTTTTGCATGGACATAACCTCCTCTGCATAAGTCTCTTCAAAAAATGTCAACAAAGATTCGTATTCATCTTGTTCGTTAAAGTACATCCATTGCCGCATGTACAAGGCGCATAAATCACTGGCCTCTTGCGCATTCAACTTATTCAGAAGAAAGTAAGTCGCAATAACAGCATAAGGCAGCCTATTTTCATAAACGTCTAGTTGTTCAGCCTCCTCTAACAAACAAATCATTAAATCACTCGCTGCAGCAAACATCTTTGTATGCAACTTGATATCTTTTACCTTTCCAAATCTTGCTTCCTCTATTGCATAGTTTTGTTTGTAAATCTTTACCTTTTCTTCAGATTGCAAGCACTCGATTAAAAAAGTATAAACATTATTTTTGTGTGCATTAAAAGCCTTTTCTTCTATCCGCAAACGCATTACTTTAGACTGATCATTGGTGAAAAAAATGGGAGTATCTTTTTCAAGCATTTGCACCACAGGCAATGCAACCCTGTCTAGCATTGCTAGCCAAGAATGTTGAATCGGAATTACAAGTTCTACAAATTGCATATCAAAAAACTAGTCTTTTAATAGATCAGGCCTTCTTTCTTTGGTCCGCTCCAAAGCTTTAGCTTCTTGCCAATCTTTAATTGCAGCATTATTCCCAGACAATAAAATATCAGGTACTTTCCATCCATTATACTCTGCGGGTCTAGTATAGACAGGGGGAGCTAATAGTCCATCTTGAAAAGAATCAAAAAGCGCTGATGTTTCATTATTAAGTACACCAGGCAAAAGTCTACCTATAGCATCTACGACCACCGCTGCAGCCAACTCTCCGCCAGAAAGTACGAAGTCTCCAATAGAAATTTCCATAGTGATTAAATGCTCTCGGATTCGCTCATCGATTCCCTTATAATGCCCGCATAATAAAATCAGGTTTTTTCCAAGAGACAATCTGTTTGCAAGCGGTTGGTCAAAGCGAATTCCATCTGGAGTCATGTAAATAACTTCATCATATGACCGTTCTTTTTTCAAGGCATCAATACACTTTTCTATCGGTTCTATTTGCATCACCATCCCAGCATCCATTCCAAAAGCATAATCATCCACTTGCTTGTGCTTACCCTTTCCATAGACCCGGAGGTCATGAATGTGCACTTCAAACAAGCCTTTATCTTGAGCTCTTTTGATAATTGAATGTGAAAATGGTCCGGACAGTAAATTTGGTTGAACAGTTATTATATCGATACGCATATGCTGTATATCTATTTACATAGTTAAACAAAAATTTGATAGCCACATCGCAGAAAATCAATCTGGCTCCAATAGACTTCCAGTTGATGCCACCTCATCTTCTACAACATTCTTTAAGGACTGTAGTGTTGTCTCCCAACCTTTTACAGTACCTTCATAGAACTCATCCGCTTCCTTGTCTTTAGGTATCCCTTCCTGAAGAACCCTCAATTCTGTCCCCCCATCCTTCTGTGCAAAATCAAATGTTACGTGCAACTGAGCATCAAAGGGCAATGAGCCATGAGGAGAATAATATAATTCGTTCGTCATGCATAGCTTTTTCCCAAACTCAAACTCACTTAATCTCGATACAGTTATATAATCAGGGCTATCCAGTTTCTCCCCCCAGGTCAGTGCATATATCCCGTCTTTTTCTGGCACTACTATGGCAGTTTGCGCATACCACCATTGCTTGATTAGGCTGGGGCTGATCATAACATTAAAAACTACCTTAGGTGCAGCATTAATATGAATTTGTTTTGAGATAATTCTATCTGTAGACATCGTCAAATATAATACTTTTTTGGGCCCTCCCAGACACTCCACCGAAAAGGTTACGGTCTGGGCGTTATGTTCCAGGGCTCGCGATTCCGCTCGGCCTCTCGTACCTCGAGTCTAGCCTACGTACCTTCGGCTCCCCTTGCACAGCACTAGGGCAAAATTGTTTAACATTGGCTAAGTACTTTGAAATATTGAATTCTTTTTATTTTTTACCTTAGCAACGCTTTGGCGATTAATAAGCACATTATTTTATGATGAAAAAAAGTATCCTTGTCTCTTGTATTGTATTCCTCTTTTTATCTCTTAGTTCATGCAGATATGGCTTCAAAGGAACAAGCATATCTGCAGAGGTAAATACCTTCTTTGTAGAGGTGTTTTCAGTGGATGCTAGCAATGCCCCAGTTATCATAGGTCAAGATTTTAGCAATTTACTTACGGAGAAGATACGCAGAGAGTCCAGACTGACGCCTGTAGATACTGATCCGGATGTATACTTTGAAGGCACTATAAC
Organism: uncultured Saprospiraceae bacterium; assembly: GCA_964458675.1. Taxonomy (GTDB): domain Bacteria; phylum Bacteroidota; class Bacteroidia; order Chitinophagales; family Saprospiraceae; genus JALZVN01. Next base: position 23,366 of record CAYWOZ010000010.1, on the reverse strand, counting down.
GGACTATAGAGTTAGTTTTGAAGCCCCTCAACCTGGAGAAACCACCGCTTTCAATAGATTGAATATGACCATACGGGTAGACTATATAGATACTAAAAAGGAAGATGCAGGTTTTGAAGGGAGCAACTTTTCCTTCTTTTTTGATTTTCCCAGCGATGAAAACCTGATTGACATCCAAGATGAGGCTGTAGATGCCATCTTTGACCAACTCGCAGAAGATATCTTTAATAAAGCATTTACAAATTGGTAGGCTGACCCTTTTTTGTATTTTTACGCAAGCTTACTTGGAATCATGCAAGACAAGAAAAACCAAAATATACTTTTCACAAAAGACAATAGCTCCAAAAACAGAGCTCGTCTTTCCAAACTATTGAAAAAATACCCTTTTTCACTTAATATTCAATATAAACATCTGGAATTGAACACCTTGCATGATAAAGTGATAGACCCAGTTGAGGTAAAGCGCTTATCTATCTTCGCCATAGACAAGCAATTCCTAAAAATGAAATTCAAAAAGCTAAATTCACATAAAGACTCCTACTGGTTAAACACAGAGGCCAATCAAGCGGTTATACAGCAAAGGAATGAACCCAAAGAAAGCGAACAAATTGACAGCAACCTAGAGAACGAATCCCCTATAATTGAACCAAATGAGCTAAACCAAAGTGATGATCTAACCGTAGAACAAGGGACAGATCAGCAAAAAATTATGATGGCAGCTAAAAAGAAAGATAATAAGCATGCAGATCAAGACTTTCAAATAGCCCATTTTACTGAATGGTTGGATGGTTTGAAAAAATCAAAGAAATCTAAAGATTCGGACGAGCCTTCTTCAAAGGAGAGAAAAAAAAAGAAAAAGAAAAAAAAGAAAGACAAAAAGCTGAAAGCCAAGAAAAAGCAAAAAGAAGCAGAAGTAATATCTGAAACGCTTGCAGAACTTATGGCTAAACAAGGGTACACAGATAGAGCAATTGAAATGTATAAGCGATTGAGTTTGCTTTTCCCAGAAAAAAACAGTTATTTTGCAGGTAAAATCGAGGACTTAAATAATTAATAACAAGAAAATGTTTAAAGAAGCAAAAGATTACATGATATTGGCGGGTATTGCATTACTCGGCTTAGCACTGTATATGATCAATGTGATCACACTAAATGTAGTAGTTTTAGGGATTGTAAGCGTATTACTGATTGTTGTAGTACTTGTACAAAACCCAAAAGGTGGAGGAATTGACTCTACTTTTGGTGGCTCTGCAGGAACTCAGATGTTCGGAGCATCACAGTCTACTGACTTCATAGAAAGAGTAACATGGCACTTAATGATTGCCCTATTCTTGCTTTGTGTAGTAACGACGATTATGCCAAGCTTTGGATCTTCTCAAGTATTAGATCAGCTAGGCGGATAGTACATATATCAAACTTGAAAAAGTTAAAAAGCCTGTCAATGTAATATTGACAGGCTTTTTTTTGTCATTATGACAATATTTCAAGTACAAAATTTATCTTTGCGCTCTATTATGAAAAATTGTCATGAATTATGCGCTGGCATACTTAATGATGATTATCAAATAGCAAACATATTTATAAAACGATAAACAAAATTTAATACTTATGATGAAACCAGTTAACGACAGAGTAGTAATTGAACCTGCGCAAGCTGAAGAAAAAACAAAAGGTGGAATCATTATTCCGGATACAGCTAAAGAAAAGCCTCAAAGAGGAAAAGTGATAGCTGTAGGACCAGGAAAAGATGGAAACAAACCAACAGTTAAAAAAGGCGATGTAGTGCTTTACGGTAAGTATGCCGGTCAAGAATTACATTATGAAGGTTCTGATTATCTTATCATGAAGGAAGACGATATCCTTGTTGTTATAGGGTAATTATACTTATCAAAATTAAGCGTTGATGCAGATTGTATCCGCGACTATCAATTAACAAACATAAAAATTTATAAAAATGGCAAAGGAAATTTCCTTTAACACTGACGCTAGAGATAAATTAAAGGCAGGTGTAGATGCATTGGCAAATGCTGTGAAAGTGACTCTTGGACCTAAGGGTAGAAATGTTGTAATTCAGAAAAGCTTTGGTGCACCAACTATTACTAAAGATGGTGTCACAGTTGCTAAAGAAGTAGAGCTTGAAGATCCTGTTGAAAATATGGGTGCCCAGATGGTTAAAGAAGTGGCTAGTAAGACTGCTGATTTAGCTGGTGATGGTACTACTACTGCTACCGTTTTAGCTCAAGCTATGGTAAGAGTTGGCTTAAAGAACGTTACTGCTGGTGCTAACCCTATGGACCTTAAAAGAGGTATCGATCAAGCTACTCAAGTTATCATCAAGAACCTCAAGAAACAAAGTGAGGTGATTGGAAAGGACTATAAGAAAATCCAACAAGTAGGTGCTGTATCTGCGAACAATGACCAAGAAATTGGTCAATTAATCGCTGATGCAATGCAAAGAGTTTCTACTGATGGAGTGATCACAGTAGAAGAAGCAAAAGGAACAGATACTTATGTGGATGAAGTATTAGGTATGCAATTCGACAGAGGATATCTTTCTCCATACTTCGTAACCAATGCAGACGACATGACTGCGGTATATGAAAACCCATATATTCTTATCCATGATAAGAAAATAAGCAATATGCAGGATATCGTTCCTGTATTGGAAGCTGTTATGGGATCAGGTAGGCCATTATTAATCATCGCTGAAGACATCGAATCTCAAGCATTAGGTGTATTAGTGGTTAATAGATTGAGAGCTCAACTTAAAGTAGTAGCTGTAAAAGCTCCTGGTTTTGGAGATAGAAGAAAAGCTATGCTTGAAGATATCGCAATATTAACAGGTGGAACAGTTATTTCTGAAGAACAAGGTTACAAATTGGAGAGCACTACTTTAGAGCAACTCGGACAAACTGAGAAAGTCACTGTAGACAAAGACAATACAACTATTGTCAACGGTAAGGGAAAGAAGAAAGCAATCACAGCTAGAATCAATCAGATTAAAGCTCAGATTGAAACGACGACTTCTGACTACGATAGAGAAAAGCTTCAAGAAAGACTAGCTAAGTTAGCAGGTGGTGTTGCAGTATTGTATGTTGGTGCAGCTACAGAGGTAGAAATGAAAGAGAAGAAAGACAGAGTTGATGATGCTCTACATGCTACAAGAGCCGCAGTTCAAGAAGGAATCGTTGCTGGTGGTGGAGTGGCTTTAGTAAGAGCAATAAAGGCATTGAAGAACGAGACTGGCGCTAACGAAGATCAGGATATTGGAATCCAGATAGTAAGAAAAGCATTGGAAGCTCCTATCAGAACTATTGCAGAAAATGCAGGTGTTGAAGGATCTGTAATTTTCCAAGCTGTACTTAAAGAAAAAGGAAGCAAAGGATATAATGCTAAAGATGATAAGATGGAAGATCTTAAAAAAGCGGGTGTTATTGATCCTACTAAAGTAACGAGAATTGCATTAGAAAATGCAGCGTCCATCGCAGGCATGATCTTGACTACAGAATGCGTAATCAATGATAAGCCTTCTAATGATGGTCCTGCAGGTATGCCTCCAGGTATGGGTGGCGGAATGCCAGGAATGATGTAAGAATTACTTTTTATAAGTAGAAATATTAAAGCCACGTCTATTTTTTAGATGTGGCTTTTTTATAAAACAAGAACTAGTAACTATTCAACCTATATAGTAATTCATTTTTAATATTTGATGAAATAGGGATAGTTACCGAATTAGACATAACAACTTCCCCCCCGTTGGATCTAGTAAAAGAGTCAATCATTTTCAAGTTGACAATATATGACCTATTTACGCGCATGAAACCAAAATTAACTAGGACTTGCTCATAGTTCTTTAAATTCTTAGATACAAGAATCTTCTTTCCTCCTTCTAAATGAAAGTTGCAATAATTTCTATCAGCTTCGCAATAAAGGACATTTTCTATTTTTACATAGACATACCCATTACTACTAGGTAAAGGCAACTTTTTAAAGTTTGAATCAATAATTTCACGTAATGCAGAAATGCCCTTCCTAATTGATCTATCGGATATTCTATTTTGAGCTTTTAATATTGCTTCTTTTAGTTCATCTTTATTGATTGGTTTCATTAAGTAATCTACAGCAGATAATCTAAGCGCTAATAGAGTGTATTCACTATAGGCAGTAGTAAAAATCACTTCAAATGCTCCATCCTTGTAATATTCAAAAAGCTTAAAGCCTCTTTCTTTTGGAAGATGAATATCTAAAAAAACTAATTTTGGCCCTTCACTATCAATTACTACTTTAGCCTCTTGCACGCTTTCAACCTGTGCAATGACATTGACTTGAGGGCAATACAACTCTAGCATTTTACTCAATGAAGACCTTGCTCTTTCTTCGTCTTCAATAATTATGGCATCTATTTTCATCTCTTTGTTTTTGAACATTATTTTATTCTATAGCCAAATTTCAACTTTTGTCCCAATAGAATTGTCATTTGAATCTTTTAAATCTGTATACAAAAGAAATTGTTCCAAATCTTTTAGATCTACTTCATGAAAAATAGAAATTCGTTCCTCTACTATTTTTAATCCAGACGTAGTCCTGTTATTTTTAAAATTTATATCTGTAATTTGAAACTCTTTTGCCTTCTCCCGGCCGACCCCATCGTCTATTATTTCACATTTTATATTTGTTTTATCACTAGGCATTATATTTATTGTCAAATTCGAACGAGATGTTTTGTGATGAAGACCATGTTGAAAAGCATTTTCTATAATGGGTTGAATAAGTAAAGGGGGGATAAAAATTTCATCTTTTTGAGAATTGATTGTTTCCGAAACAAAGAATTCAATAGATATTTTGTCTCCAAATCTCATTTTTTCAAGAGCCAAATAGTGTTTCAAAAAAACGATTTCTTGGCTTAGAGCAATTTCCTTTTTCTCAGAATTTTCAAAAACGAAACTTAGCATTCTTGAAAAATCCGATAAGCTATTAATAGCCTTTTCGGAATTTTTTGATAAAAGATAATCTTGAATACCATTTAACGTATTGAAAATAAAGTGAGGATTCATTTGAGATTGTAAAGCTTGCATTTTTAATTGATCTATTCTTTTCTGAAACTCATTTTCTCTCCTTTCTGTACGTAATAGTTTTCTTTGTCTAGAATATATAAAATGAATAACTAATCCCGAAATTGTCAAAATTCCAGATAGCTGAATCCACCACTTCGTATACCATAGTTGCTTAATTTTAAATTCTACAATTGAAACATCTGCACTCTCAATTTTATCAGAAGACACAGCTTTCACTTCGAATTTATAAGCACCATGCTTCAATCCATAATATGAAACAGATCTATTTTTGGTTTCTTGCCAAGTAGTATCATATCCAAGCATTCTATATCTATAAGTCTCTTTTCCTCTAGATGAGTAGGAAAACCCAGTGTAAGTAATTTCAATGTCATTCTCATTATGGTTCAAAATTATTAAGCTATCAAGATTCTTTGATTTGCCGTCTAGTGTAAGATCAGTTATTAAGATTGAAGGCTCAGCAGTATTTTTTTTCAAAGCATTCCTTGGAATAGTAACTAAACCTTTTGGGGTTCCAATCCAAAGGCTTTCTTCTGTTCCATAGATAGCATTAATTTCATTAGAAGGCAATCCTGAAGAAATTGTAAAATTTTCTATAGATTTTGAGTTAATATCTAGTTTGGCAAGACCCTTATCACCACCTATCCACAAAGTATCTCCATCGGGGTACAAAGTCAGACTGCTAGTGCCACTCAATTCACAACTGTAAAATTCTTGTATAGTATCCTCTACTATCCGGTATATTCCCTTACTATTTACAGCTGCCCAAATAGAATTGTCCTCAGCTCGAACAATAGATGGTACATTATAAAAATGAGTCGAATCTGGAATAGCTAATTTTATTACCTCTTCATGGTCTTTAATAATAATACCTTCCGTTGTTCCAATCCACAATCTCTCTCTATGGTCATAACATAGGCCATAAGATCTAACATTAGTAATACGATTATTAACAAAATCAATTTTGTCTTGATTTTTATTCAGCACAAACTCGCCAACTCCAAACGCTGTCGCAACAGCAATTTTATCTTTACTAACAGCAATTCGCTTGCCTGCTCTAGTTCCTTTATTAAAAAATATCGTTTGGAGTTTATTGTCATTAATGTCTGAAAAATCTCCTAACTTGATGTTTGATTCATAGCCGAGATACACTTGACTTCCTTCAACTTCAATCGACCTCAAAGCTCCTGCATCTGAAAATATCTTGGTTTCAACAAACTTATCATCTTCGAAAATTGTCAGATTTCCAGATGATTGACCAATGTAAGTTCTATTTTTAAATCCGTAAATGGAATAAACAAAATTATCCGACAATTTACTATTTGATTCTCCATAATAGTTCGTATTTAAACTAGATGCAACATAGATTCCGTCTTTAGAGGTACCTATCCAATAGTTATTTTTATAGTCCTTAAAGACGCAATTAAGCTCCAAATTTTGGAATACATCTGTTTTCTTTAATAAGTTTTCTTCAAGATTGTAAACATAAACACCTTTATCTAAACCAAAAACAAAAGATTCGGTCTCGAGATATGAAGTTCGTAAGACATTATTTTTACTTTCAATATTCATGATTTTTAAATCTCCTGAATCAATTCTATAAATTTTATAATGAGTTGCCATTATACCTGTATTTGTTGATTCTGGAAGTTTATTCTTAAATGTAGGATATTCCGTATTGTATGGGAGTTTTTCAAATAATATTTCACCTTTATAAAATTGAGTTAAAAGAAAATTATCCCCAAATAATTTGCTCAATAGAAAATAGCCTGCTTCAGTAGGTATTAAATTTGATTTATTGGTACTAACTGGTTCATAGAATGTTTTGGATGAAATTAATTCAAATTTCGATTTCTTTAAATTATTGTACCATTCAAATACTTTTTGATTATTTTCAATTTGATAAACAACAATGATTCCATTGTCTACAATCCAAAAATCAGAAACATTCTTCTCTTCTAGCACTTTATCGGAAAAATTGAAGATCGTATCATTTTCAACAAACGCTAATTCTCCGAGTACATTAGTAAACCAAATTCTGTTTTTAGAATCTTTCTTAAGTTCGAGAATCTCATTATCTCTAAATCCTAAATCGTTAATAGTGCTAAAAACTCTTCCATCAAACCTAGACAAACCTCCATTTGTGGCTATCCACATATACCCTAAATCATCTTGGAGAATTTCATAAACTGTATTCCCTGGTAGCCCATCTTGGTCAGAAATATGCCACCAACCAGGATTTTGCCCTTTTATACTAAAGTTGAAGATCAAAAAGATAAATATTATAAAAAATCGGTGTGTAATACTCATTGAATCGTTGTAGACAAAATCATATCTAATTGTTAAATTTATTAATGACAAGATACATGAATCTAGCTTACGAAAAGCATATTGACTTATTGCTCCGTACATTGAATTATGCACTTGGTACTCAATATTTATACCTACATACAAAATGTATATTTTAAAACATTTTATGCTGCATATTTACAAAAGAAGTAGGGAGAAGATTAGTCAATAGTTTATAAACTAAATGAAATCAATGCTAAGCTGTCTCTGCCACTTATGTCAGCGCCTTCATTAATATTGAAAGTTTAACCGATATCAAGGAACAATAACCTATTATGGGCAAGGGTAAAATGGGTGGAGTACTAACTTCCCCATTTATTTTTCCCTATTCCAAGCCATACCTTTCCTTGGCAGCTTTAATTTGATCCTCATCGGTGGTAGTCTCTGGATAAAAAACATAACTCGGTGCCAATATCGGTTTGACCTGAGTAACTGAAATAGAAAACACACTCAAAACCTTAAACCTAGGTCCAGCTAGGTCTTGCAGCAAATCGATAATGTGTTTTTGATTTGTATCACTAGATGATATTAGTTCCGCAGTCCCCTTCAATTGATACCCCTTCTGGACTAGTATATCTATAAAGCCAACACAAACATTTGATTGATTTTTAATATTCCTAGCAGAGGAAGGCGAAGCTATATTAGCGATTAACAACTTATCATCATGGTATGTGAAAATCTCTTTCGGAGACACATTAGGATTGCCGTCAGAATCTACCGTAGCCAACCAACAAAGAACAGACTTATCAATGCAGTCTTTTACTTCTTTAGAGAGCATCATACATAAAGCTTTTCCAATTCTAAATTATGCTCATATTGCAAATCTTCATGTAAAGTGCCGCTCGCCTTCTTTATCATATCTATCTGCCGATAGTATAAATTATTCATAGCTAATTGACGAACTACGGATGGACGGAGCGCTTTCATCTCGGTTAAAAAATGCAATAGCAACTCAATTTCAGTTTCCTTAATTTTGGAATATCGAATGTACTTCTTGGTATTGGATAAAATCTTTCGAATACTCTTCTTTTGAAAATAGTAATTCTTCTTATTCATATTACGGAACTGCTCACTTATCTCTTCCTTTACAGCTTCGATATAACCTAGTTCATTTCCTGCCTCAAACAGCAAATAGGTTAACAGCTCTTTGTTTTCTTTCTTGAATCTCGCTAGTCGTAGACATAAGGTCATCAACTCATTAGCATCTCTATGCTTAAGCTCATCTTTTAACTGCTTTACGCTTGCGCCTTTCATTTCTAAGATTTGAAAATTTACCAAAAATACAAATTATCCGATTGTGGCAAAAGAGCCTGCTATGCGGCCTCTAACTGAAAACTGCAGACAAAAGCTAAAATATACCTTATAAAAAGCTACGAGCAAGATAATTGGCAATCCCTAGTAAATTAGTAATTTTGCATAATGATAAAGAAGCCCTTAATATTGGTTACCAATGACGATGGAATTACCTCTGGAGGAATTAAGGCCCTAGTAAATGTAGCGAAGGAGTTTGGAGAAGTAGTAGTCGTTGCTCCCGATTCCCCTCAATCTGCTAAAGGGCACGCCATCACCATCTATGACCCTTTGAGACTTAAAAAGGTCGACATATTTGAGGGAGTAGAATCTTACGAGTGTACTGGAACGCCCGTTGATTGCGTGAAGTTGGCAAAGCACCATGTATTAAAAGGCCGCAAAGTAGACTTATGTGTGTCTGGTATAAACCATGGATCAAATGCTTCTATCAACATTGTTTATAGTGGAACAATGTCTGCCGCTATGGAGGCCAGCTTAGAAGGAATCGATGCCATAGGATTTTCACTACTTGACTTTTCATCTTCTGCTGACTTTAGTCAAGGTGCGCCCTTCATAAGGCAAATAATAGAAAAACAACTTGCCATAAGTAAGAGTACTGGCACTCTTATTAATGTGAACATACCTAAGCTCCCAAATGCTGAGATTAAAGGTGTAAAAGTTTGCAGACAAGCCAGAGGACAATGGCAAGAAAAATATCAAAAAGGTATAGATCCGTCTGGCAAGGAATACTTTTGGCTAGCTGGTGAGTTTGTTAATGAAGATACTGGTACTGACACAGATTTATACGCTCTAGAAAATGGTTATATTTCTGTTGTACCATCTACTTATGATTTGACGAAGTATGATGAATTGGATTGGTTTCAAATACTCGAAAACATTAAGGGTTAAATTTTAAATGATTTTAACATGGATTTTAAAGACAATATTATAACGGGAATTGTACTAGGGCTAATTACCCCTTTTATCAGTTGGTATATTGTACAATTTGGTTTTGACATCATTGGCAACATGAGTGCAAGAAGTGAATTTGGAAGTACTCCAGTGTGGCGACCGCGGACCTTAGCCCTAATTGCACTTTGCTTTAATCTAATCCCTTTTCAGATAGCGAAAGTAAAACGCTGGGACAAGACCCTAAGAGGAATTGTCTTTCCTACGATTATCCTGGTTGCAGTTTGGTTTTTGTATTTCAAAGGAGAATTTCTAGGTACTAGTTTCTAATCCCATTTCTGTTTTTATATTTCGCATAAGTTTTTGAAAGAAATTTTTCAAGTTCAAGGCGAAAAACGAAATGATAGCCTTTGCTATCATGAGTATTTTTAATGAAGAAATTGAGAAATTGCATCAAAAAATTAGTGATATTATAAAACAGAAATGGGATAAATGAAATACTATGTCATAGCAGGCGAAGCCTCTGGTGATCTACATGGCGCAAACATGATAAAAGCGCTAAAGAACTTTGACCCTGATGCGGATATCAGAGCATGGGGAGGAGAATTGATGCAAGAAGCTGGAGCTAATGTGGTAAAACACTACAAAGATCTCGCCTTCATGGGATTTCTCGAGGTTATCAAGAATATCAGAACCATTCTACAAAATTTCAAATTCTGTAAAGAAGATATAAGCGCTTTTAAGCCCGATTCTATTATTTTCATAGACTATCCTGGATTTAATCTAAGAATGGCTAAGTGGGCAAAAGAACATACTTACAGAACACAATACTACATCTCCCCTACTATTTGGGCATGGAATGCTAAGCGCGTCCATAAAGTTAAAGCCTACATCGATCAAATGTTTGTGATTCTCCCATTTGAATCAGACGTTTATAAGAAATATGGCTATGAAGCCCAATTTGTAGGACACCCCTTATTGGATGCTATAGATCAAGTCCATTTTGAGACTATTGGGACTCCCGAAAATATAAAAACAATAGCCTTGCTGCCTGGCAGTCGAAAGCAAGAACTAGATAAAATACTTCCCGTTTTCGCAAAGGTCATTGCCTCAATGCCTAATCATCACTTTGTTATAGCGGCAGTTCCATGGCAGAACTTATCTTTCTACCGTTCTTTCTTCTCTGAGAGTTCTACTAATTTGACCATTGAGGTCGACAAGACTTATAGCGTACTTAGTTCTGTAGATGCGGCTATAGTAACTAGTGGAACGGCCACCCTTGAGACCGCTTTATTCAAGGTTCCCCAAGTAGTAGTTTATAAAACTAGTACTATAACCTATCGTTTAGCAAAAGCATTTGCAAAGGTTAAATACATTAGTTTGCCCAATCTAATTTTAGACAAAAAAGTACTTACCGAACTCATCCAAGGAGATTGCACTTCTCAAAAAATAATAACTGAGGTAAATCAATTATTTGAAAAAGAAGCTAGAGAGAGTATGCTTAATGAGTACAATATACTTATAGATAAATTGGGGCAAGTAGGAGCAAGTAAAAGAGTAGCCAATGCCATTTATGAAGATACGAAAACGATTGCTTAGCCAACCTGAAGGATATCTTTGTTTTCCAATATTGATTTACCATATCCATTCAAGCCCACCTTACACATAGCTTTACCCAATTCAGCAGATTTTATGCTTGTGTTTTTTCCAAACATTCTAATAAGAGGATATAAACCCCTGGAAACGCTATACATCATATTGGGTTCCTTGCGCTTCACAACAGGATAAATGTATCCAGGTCTAAACGAATAAAAATCCAAGTCCTAAACCTCAATTTGATTTTCTGCCATGCCTTTAAACTTGGCAAAAGATGTTCTACTTTTTTCTGTTTTATCAGCTCCAGCACCACTCAATAAACAGAGTTTTGCACCAGGACTATGTTGTTCTAATTTCTTAGCAAAGTTAACAGCGTAGTCGACCGTAATCTTTTTAAACTCATCATCTTTAACCTTACCAGTATAAGCGCCTATACAAAAGAATGCTATATTGATAGCTTCGAATAAATAATCTTTTTGGTCATAATCATTGAAGTTGATAATGACGGTTTGTAGTTGTTTTTCATTCTGTGTTGGAGCCAATTTACGCACTGGACACAAGACCTTCTCAATGCTTGGTAAAGCTAAACACTCCTCTAAAATTATCGACCCTATCATTCCTGTACTTCCCGCTAATAAAACTTTCATATGAATCATTTACTCTAAAAATACACCTAAATATTTTCTACACAAAACCAAGTAGCAGATGACCTCATAAAATGAGTCAGACTAATATAGGAATCATATTCTGGACTAGCGCTATGCAGGGGTGACGACGAAGGAGGAAGTGCGTAGCACCGAGGTGAATACCGAGTCCCGGAATCTAGCGACCCAGCCATTCGCATTTTCGTGAATACGCTGGGTAGGCCCCAAAAAAAAGGCATCCCTTAGGACACCTTCTATTATTTCTAATAACAACTTTTATTTCTCAATGGATCAGTAATTAAACGTTAAATCACTCAATAGCAAATACCATTCAAATGACAACTTGTTCTACTAATGTGTTAATAATAAACTAATTAGTATTTAGTGATTTAAGGTTTTCAAAAAATTATTGAACCAATCATTTCTTAGCCGTTGCCTTCTTCTTTACTACTGGCTTTTTCTTAGCTGTCGCTTTCTTTTTAGTGGTCTTCTTCTTTGGCGCTGCTTTCTTCTTTTTGATAAATGCACCTGGTATTTCAGCTTCCACTAAGGCCTTAACTTCTTCTATTGTGTACTTAGCTGCATCTTCAGAACTGATACGCTTTCCATCTTCATTACGCGGAAAGTTTATCTTTTTTTTCTTGAACTTGATAAGTGGGCCCCATCTTCCATTTTCGACTGAAAGATTGTCATCTGGCCACTGGTGTATATATCTGTTGGCCTCTTTTTCAATCTTTTTTGCTATCAATTCAAATGCTTCTTCTTGCGTCAAATTCTCAGGATCAAAACGACGAGGAATATTAATGAACATTCCGTTCCACTTCAAGAAAGGCCCAAAACGCCCTTTGCCTCTAGTGTAATCAATCCCCTGGTAAGTTCCTATTGGAGCATCAGAAGCACGTTTCTCTTTAATCAACTCAACCGCTCTTTCATACTTTATCTTGTATGGGTCTTCTTCTCTAGGAATAGAAATAAAGACTTCGTCAAACTTTACATAAGGACCAAAACGACCGATAGCAATCAGGACTTCCTTGTCCTCAAATGTTCCTACTACTTTTGGCAATTCAAACAACTTAAGAGCTTCATCAAAATTGATGGTCTCCAAAGATTGTCCTTGTCTTAGGTTAGCATATTTAGGTTTTTCATCTTCGCCCAACTCCTCCGCGATTCCAATCTGAACCATCGGCTTGCCAAACTTGTTGACACGCACGAGCAAGGTATTCCCCGTTTCAGGATCTTTACCTAATCTACGTTCTCCACTGGCACGCTCTGCATTTTCGAGGGTATCCTCTACGCGTTCGTGAAATGGCTGGTAAAATTCGTCCAACATATTTCTCCACTTGCGACTACCAGAAGCGATTCCATCAAATTTCTTTTCTATCTCAGCAGTAAAGCCATAATCCATGACTTCCTTAAAGTGCTTCAATAAAAAGTCACTCACCACCATTCCGATATCTGATGGGTACAATCTATTACTAGTAGCCCCCGTCATTTCGCTATCTTTTCGTTTCGCAATAGTGTTTTTGCTAAGCGTAAAGACGTTGTATTCTCTCTTGACTCCTTCTCTAGACTCCTTTACCACATACCCTCTAGCCTCTTCCATTATTTTAGAAATAGTAGGCGCATATGTAGATGGTCGACCAATACCTTCTTCTTCTAATTTCTTAACCAATCCAGCCTCTGTAAATCTAGCAGGAGAACGCGTGAATCGCTCAATGGCGGTCATATTATCTAGATCCAGAGTTTGCCCTACTTTTAGAGGAGGTAAGATACCTTGCGCCTGTCCTTCATCTACGTCGTCATCTTTTGACTCCAGGTATACTTTTAAAAATCCATCAAACTTGAGTACTTCACCTGTAGCCTTTAATAAAGCATCTGGGTTAGTGGATACACCAATATTTACTGTAGTCTTTTCCAACTGAGCATTAGCCATTTGGCAAGCGATAGTACGCTTCCATATAAGTTCATACAATCGCTGTTGATCCTTATCATTAGTCACTACCTTATTAGCTATGTATGAAGGTCGTATAGCTTCGTGTGCTTCTTGAGCGTTTGACTTCTTATTTTTGAACTTTCTTGCTTCGGCATATTGTTCACCAAAAGCAGAAATAATTTCTGTATTGATTTGAGTTAAAGCTGTTTCACTTAGATTCACAGAGTCAGTTCTCATGTAAGTAATAAAACCTTGTTCATATAGCTTCTGCGCATTTATCATGGTACGCTTCACTGAGAATCCCAGTTTTCTACTCGCCTCTTGTTGCAGAGTAGAGGTAGTAAAGGGAGCAGAAGGTTTTCTTTTGAGGGGTTTGAGCACGATGTCCTTAATTGTAAAAATACCGTCTACACAACTTTGTAGGAATCCTTCAGCATCTTTCTCATTATCAAAACGAGTAGGCAGCTCCGCCTTAAGTTCTACTTTATTGCCTTTATCATTTTCGACATGATATATCGCATTCACTCTATAAAAGGGAACGGAGTTAAACTTTTGTATCTCTCGCTCTCGATCTACTACCAGGCGTACTGCTACCGACTGAACTCTACCTGCTGATAGTTTATTCTTTACTTTTTTCCATAAGATCTCAGAAAGCTCAAAACCTACTAGACGATCTAGTATTCTTCTAGCTTGTTGCGCATCGACAAGATTAAGATCAACTTTTCTTGGAGATTGAACTGCTTTCTTGATAGCTGGCTCTGTAATCTCATGAAAAACAATCCTTTTAGTTTCATTTACATCCAGACCTAAAACCTCGCAAAGGTGCCATGAAATTGCCTCTCCTTCGCGGTCTTCATCCGTCGCTAACCATACGGTATCCACTTTTTTAACCCATTCCTGAAGATCTTTGACAACCTTCTCCTTATCGGGAGATACTCTGTAATTGGGAATAAATTTATTTTCTATATCCACACCTTTTTTACCCTTTTCAAGGTCTCTAACATGTCCATAGCTTGATTTCACCTTGAAATCTTTTCCTAGATATTTTTCTATGGTTTTGGCTTTGGCAGGTGACTCAACAATAAGAAGGTTTGAAGGCATAATAATTTATAAGTTAAGTTGCTTTGCTTTTGGGTCTAGGCTATATAATACTAATTATAAGATTATATTGTTTCAAGCCCATTTTCAAAGCCATTAAAGTTCCGTTGAAAACAAGTAATAATAATGTTAAGGCTTAATATTTTATATCAACGGGTCGCAAATGTATGAAAATAAATAGCTTAGTTCCTAGTCTCTAAAAAGATTTTATTATCTGTTCGAAATCATTTGCCTTCAAAGAAGCTCCTCCAACTAACCCGCCATCGATGTCCTTTTTAGAGAACAATTCCTTTGCATTCGCTGGTTTTACACTACCACCATATAAAATAGATGTCGATTCAGATAAGTCATTGTTATAGGTATCCGCTAGTAATTTTCTTATATGTGCATGAATTTCTTGCGCTTGTTCAGGACTCGCAGTTACTCCAGTACCAATGGCCCAGATCGGTTCATATGCAATCACAATGTTACTCCAATCCTCTGCATTAAGATCAAACAAGCTATTGCGTAACTGCCCTTCGACAAAGCTAAAGTGCTTCCCGGCCTCTCTAGTCTCTAAACTTTCACCGCAGCAAAAAATCACTTTAAATCCAGCATTCAAGGCTGCTTTAGTCTTAGTCGCTAATAGCTCATCAGATTCCTTTTGATATTCTCTTCGCTCAGAATGCCCAAGTATGACAGTTTGGACCCCTATAGAGTTTAGCATCGTTAAAGAAACCTCGCCCGTATATGCACCTTTTTCTTCTTGATGACAATTTTGAGCAGCTACATGTATGCTTGGTGCGGAAGCTAACACCTCCGTCATTTGTGCCAAGTATGGATAAGGTACTCCTAAGATAACATCGGTGCCTTCGTCTACATTAACAGTTGCTAAGTGCTCCGTCAATGCCTTGGCGTCGCCAAAGCTTAAGTTCATTTTCCAGTTTCCTGCTGCTATATTTTTTCTCATTTTGCTTTATTAATTAAGTTAATGCTATTTGTTACGGACTGCAAAAGTCTATTATTTTTTTGCGAAATACAACTTTGATTAGAGTGTCTTTTGTATTTTCTTTGGGGACTACTGAGGTATTTCGTTGAATAAACGAATACCTCAGTCGTTATGTTCCGCAGCTCGCTAGTCAGCTCGGTCCTTTCATTCCCAAAGGCCAAACGCGGACTATAGACGGATTTGGAGCATGAAAAAATGCTCCACAAATCCGTCTGTCCTACTGCACAGCACTAGTCCAAAATATTCACCTTTATACATTGTTAATTTGGGCCGTCAGGAGCTTCCTCTATTAAATTAATCTACTATCTTGCTATCCAAAATGTCTCCTAAGTATGAAATTTGGTAAACTATCTGATGTAAGTAAAGTGAATTTCAATCTGCCTCAACTAGAAATGCAGAAAACATCCGACAACCAAAACTCTGCACCAAAGATATATCTAGGTACTACTGGATGGAGCAATAAGGAATGGCTTGGACAGTATTACCCTAAGAAAGCAAAGGCCAATGAATATCTTCAACATTATGCTGCACTTTTCAATACCATTGAGCTCAATACAACTCATTATCATATCCCGGAAGACACAAAAATTGAGTCTTGGTGTAATCAGGTAGATGATAGTTTTCGCTTCTGTCCAAAGATCCCACAGATCATATCTCATCGATCGAATCTGGCGAGTGAAACTTCTCAAAGCCATACATTCTTTAATGCCATCAGTAATATGGGTCAAAATTTAGGACCTTGTTTTATGCAACTTCCAGAGTATTTTGACCCCAAACAAGAAGATAAACTCCTACACTTTCTAAACCGTAAGCCTACGAACATACCATTTTCTATTGAGTTGCGTCATCCGAAATGGTTCCAGAATAAAAATGAGCACTTAAGAATATTGGGAGAAAAGCTAATTAATTTCAACACTTCACTAGTTGTAACTGATGTGGCGGGTAGACGAGATGTCTGCCACAACCTCTTATCTTCTTCTAGTCTTATTCTAAGACTTGTTGGCAATGGGCTAGTTGACTCGGACTTTAGTAGAATAAACAAATGGATAGCACTAATTCAGGAAAATCAAGCCAATTTAGATGAAGTCTATGTGTTCTTTCACCAACCGAGCATGGTAGATATTCCATCTATGGTTAATTATTTCATCGATAGTGCGGAAAAATCAGGCCTTGAAGGCGATTTTGAATTATTAAAGCCAAAATATCAGGAAAATTCTCAACTGAGTCTCTTTTAAGGCGTATTTAAAAGTAAAATATAGGCTTAAAGCTGCATTAGACTTGCTCAATTTTGCAATTCTTGGTTATTTTGTACCCCTGATTTGGGTTTTAGAAAGAGCAAATAATGAAAATGGACGACGATATAATTCCTTACTTACACAGAGATATAAGTTGGCTCTCATTCAACTATCGTGTCCTGCAGGAAGCCAAAGATCCAAATGTCCCCCTCTTCGAACAGATTAAGTTTCTAGCCATCTACAGTTCCAATTTGAATGAATTCTTTCGTGTACGTGTAGCTAATCATAGAAACCTACTGAGAGTAGGTAAGAAAACTAAAAAGAAGTTAGAGTTCGAACCTAAAAAACTATTAAGCGAAATTCTAGAAATTGTAAATCAGCAGCAAGAGGAATTTAGTGAAATTTTTGAGAATCAAATTATTCCAGAATTACGCAAATACAAGATATATGCTTTACGTCGAACTGATTTAAACAGTAATCAGGTTGAGTTTGTAGAACAGTACTTCCAAGACAATCTACTCCCTTTTGTACAACCAGTACTTTTGAAAAAAGAAAAGATTAGGCCTTTTTTAAATAATGGAGCTTTATACTTAGCGGTTTGGTTAAAAGACAATGCGAAAAACAGGGTTAAGAATGAATTTTCAGTAGTTAAAATTCCTTCCGATCACCTACCGCGTTTTGTCAAGCTACCATCTCCAAAAGGAAGGCACTATATGATCATGCTTGATGATATAGTTAGACATAGTCTGAAATGGTTATTTCCAGGATATGATATAGAAGATAGCTTTAGCATCAAGCTGACTAGAGATGCAGAATTATATATAGATGATGAGTTTTCAGGAGACCTAATTACCAAGATTAAAAATAGTTTAAGCAAACGAAATGTTGGCCCTGCTTCTCGATTCGTATATGATAGAGAAATGCCTGAAATATTGCTTGAAGTAATGAAAAGAAATTTTGATTTACACAACTTCGATATTTTACCTGAAGGCAGGTACCACAACAACTTTGACTTTTTTAGTTTTCCTGATTTCGGCTATAACTTCCTTAAGAATCTTCCTCTTCCTCCTTTGGCCTATACTCCTCTAGAGGATTCAAATGATATATTTAAAGAGATATCAAAGAATGATCATCTAATCCATGTTCCCTATCATTCTTATAGTTCTGTGGTTAAATTATTCAAAGTCGCCGCTAAGGACCCCACTGTTACTCATATAAAGATTATACTTTACAGGGTTGGGAAAAAATCGAAGATCATGAATGCCTTGATGGATGCAGTAGCATCAGGTAAGCAAGTCACTGCTTTTGTAGAAGTAAAAGCGAGGTTTGATGAGAAGGCTAATCTAGAATGGGGTGAAAAGTTAGAAAAAGCAGGTATCAAGGTATACTATAGTTTCCCTGGTCTAAAAGTACATTCAAAAATTGCTATCATTCGGAGGATAGAAAATAAGAAGCCAAAAACCTATGCTTATTTAAGCACTGGTAATTTTAATGAAGGTACCGCGAAAATATATAGTGATGTAGGCCTATTCACTGCAGATGAACGACTGACTTCTGAGGCTACCAAAGTCTTTTCCGTTTTAGAGTTGAAGAAAGGTCAACACCATGAGTTTGAGCATTTACTAGTTGGTCAATTCAATTTGAGAGAAAAGCTAGCAGAATTTATAGACATAGAGATTGCAAATGCATTGAAGGGTAAGCCAGCAGCGATTACTTTGAAGATGAATAGCCTCCAAGACCAAGAGATGATAGAAAAACTCTATGAAGCTGATCAAGCGGGCGTAAAAATCAATATGATTGTCCGTGGTATTTGTTCCTTTGTTCCAGGTATCGAAGGCTTTAGTGATAACACCCATGTAATCAGTATTGTAGATAGATTTTTAGAGCATACCCGTATTTTCATATTCGAAAATAGTGGAAACAAGAGAATTTATTGCTCTTCAGCGGATTGGATGGTAAGAAACCTTAGCTATAGGATTGAGACTACATTCCCTATTTTTGATAAGGATATTAGAAAACAAATCTTAGACTATATCAATATTCAGCTTCAGGATAATGTAAAAGCAAGAATAATCGATACCATGGGCTCTAATAAATACAAGACTAATGATAATGACCTAGCTTTTCGCTCTCAAGATGAGATGTATTATTACCTAAAGAGAAGGTTAGAGTCGACATAATCAAAGAGTTATAGGGCTTGGGAAGACTCAAAAAAATATATAAGATTTTATTTGATTTATTTATGAGCTTTACCCTATATTTGCAGCCCAAGGTAAAGACCTTGGATAATAATATTTGCGAAAGTAGCTCAGCTGGTAGAGCACGACCTTGCCAAGGTCGGGGTCGCGGGTTCGAATCCCGTCTTTCGCTCCATTTATAGAATCTATATTCTATTAAAGGGTTAGTATACCAACCCTTTTTTTTATGCGATTCTTGCTGCCCTGGTGGTGGAATTGGTAGACACGCAGGACTTAAAATCCTGTGGCCTTTGGGCCGTGCGGGTTCAAGTCCCGCCCGGGGCACAAAACTAGCTCGATCTTTTGATCGAGCTTTTTTTATACTTATATTAGTTGAATGGTTCAGTAATTTTTTGAAAATCTTAAATCACAAAATATCTATCATCAAACAATTAACACTTTAAGACAAGTAAAACTAAAATGAAATAGATTTTCAAAAAGTGATTTAACGTTTAATTACCTAACCATTGTTCTATCTTATTAAAATCTGCTTCCCAAAGTGCGATTCTTACTTTGGTTCATTTGAAATACCTGTACAGGCCCATTGTTATTCGCTACTACAATGAAAGGTTGATTCTGTACTCCATTAACTAGCTTTATATCTTTCACATTTTGATCTGCGAATAAACCACTTTCTTTAACGGACATTGGTGCAAAATTACCTTTTCCATCTCCTAAAGCTATTAAGCCTGTACCTGCATCATACCTAGCTGTCTCTACCTCAGTATCATAGTTATTTCCAGCTACGATTAAGTCTATATTTCCATCCTTATTAAGGTCAGTGGTTACAATACCATTAATAGGGGCTACTTGAGCTTTGTTTGGCAGCTTTTTAACATCAAAACTACCACCATCATTTAGCATTATTACTGAATAGAATGAATTGACTTCAAGGTGTAGCGCAGACTTTAGCTTTTCTCCATATATATCTTTCATAGTCGCATTAGCAAAGCCATTATAAGAAGCAAACTTCTCCTTAATGAAAGGCATTTGTTGACTCGAGCATTCTCTTCCTCTGGTAGGAACCAACTCCCCTTTATATTCTTTACTCAAAACGATATCACAAGAGCCATTCCCATCGAAGTCATCCGCAAATACATTAAATGGCTTTTCTTTACTAGCCTTAAATTTAGTGTTTGGGCTATTGTTACCGCATACTAAATCCATATCGCCATCATTGTCTATATCTGCCGCAGCTAAGCTATACCACCAGCCTCTCAAGTCCGCTACTCCATAACTTTCTGATACATCTTCTAATTTGTCACCATCAAAATTAAGCACCATTATATTCATCCACTCACCAGATACTACCAGCTCTTCTTTTTTATCTCCATCTAAATCAACCCAAAGTGCATCCGTAACCAATCCTGGTCTTTCTAAATCGGGAGCTACCTCTAAAGTAACTTCTTTAAACTTCCCATCATCGTTTCTAAGAAGGTAACTTCTTTCTGCATATGGGTATTTACCAGGAATTGCTCTTCCTCCTACAAATAAGTCTAAATCACCATCTTGATCATAATCACAAGACTTGGCTACAGAAGATACTGTATTAAGCTTTGGTAAAACAATCTCGGTAACAGTAAAGTCTCCAGAACCATTATTTTGGTATAATCTATCACCTAGATGAGTCGCTCCAGGTTTGAAGTCTCCACCACCTCCACTGCAAACATATAGATCAAGATCATTATCTCCGTCGTAGTCAAAGAAGTGGGCATTTATATCTTCACTCAATTCATGAATGCCCCATGGCTGAGATGCAGACTCATTAAAGGAACCTGATTGATTCTGGATATATAATTTACTCTTATAAGCTTTGGCTCCTCCTATAAAAAGATCTTCTAGACCATCTCCATTTACATCGGCAGCAGCTAACTTAGGCCCCAAAGTAGATTGCTTATGAGGTAAGAGAATTTCTTTTAGAAAATCATCATACGGATTCTCTGTATGGCTAAACCCAATGTTGGCCTTATTGTCTAATGGTGCAAAAAGTGGAGCTTTGTCACCTTCTAAAGAAGGCACTACAGGTTTACTATTGCTTTGAGCTTCAAGTTCTATTGTTTTGTTGACATCTACATTTGACAAAGCTCTTGTCTTACCATTTGGCCATGTGATTTCTACCTTTTCTACTCTATCAACATTACCTAAACCAAAATGTACATAACCTTGCTCCATCGAAGAAAGATATCCACGTACAGGTGTATATTCTGATGACTGCATTTGTTCCTTATAGTAAATCAAAATATTTGTATTTTCAATATTCGTACATAGATTGTTTGCTTTAAGCTTAAAGCGAAGAAAGTTTCCTTTAGTATTATTCTTATACAACATAGCTTTTCCATCTGTATTATTAATAACAAGGTCCAAGTCACCGTCATTGTCTAAATCACCATAGGAAGCTCCACTTGAGAAAGAAGGTTCATCTAATCCCCATTTTTCTCCAACGCTACTAAAGGTAAGGTCCTTATTATTTTTGAACATAGTATTACTCAACTTGATACTCGGTAATTCAGCATAAAGCTTTTTCCTCATTTCTTTCGGCACAGAATTGTTAGGTGACTCATTTCTTATTCTTTCCATTTTCAATCTTGAATCATTATCTCTTGAGTATCTCTTATATCCATTCGTTACAAAATAATCTCTATAAGAATCATTATCGAAATCGGCTAGAAGAGAACTCCAACTCCAATCGGTTTTGGCTAGGCCAGCAAGATTAACAATATTACTGTAAGTTCCATTTCCGTTATTCAATTGAATTGAATTGAACATATATTGATGTTGATATTTAAGTGTGTCTACGTACGTTTTGAAATTTGGAACATTCATTGAAACCATTAAAGTCTTATCTCTAACATGGTCGTCCGCAGCCATATCAACGACGGCTATATCCTTGTATCCATCATTGTTAATATCTGCTATATCCGCCCCCATAGCATAGAACGAAATTTGATTTGTCATCTCCTTAGTTTTGTTAGTGAAAGTGCCATCATGATTATTAATGTATATAAAATCAGGTACGGAGTAATCGTTTGCAACGTACACATCTGGGTATCCATCATTGTTGACATCATTTACAACCAAACCTAGGCCAAAACCATATCGAAGCATACCCGCTTTCTTAGTAACATCAACAAATTTTCCATTTTGATTCTCCAACAATTGGCAAGAAGCGTCTTTTACATTTTTTTCACTTTCGTCGAGATGTTTAAAAACTACACCAAGCGGTACTCTAACATATCTCGAAGTGTTAAGAATAAAACAATCTAAATCTCCATCCAAATCATAGTCAAAGAAACTAGCCTGGTGGCTAAGATTAGTACTTGCTAATCCATATTTCGAAGCTTGTTCTGCAAATGTAAAATCACCTTGATTAATATAAAGCAAATTTGGACGAGAAGCTGGCGACTGCCCAAAATGACTAGATTGACATATATAAATGTCTTGAAAACCATCTTTATTGATATCAACAATAGATACTCCATTCCTCCAACCAGATGAAGTATTTATTTTAGAAGTTTCAGTTTTATCTTCAAACTTAAAATCACCAAGATTTTTATAAATTTTATTAGGTACTTCATTCCCTACAAAAAATACATCTTGCAAACCATCGTTGTCAAAATCAGCAATAGCAGTTCCTGCTCCATTAAAGTAATTCGGAAAATCCATTACATTTTTTAATGGATCAAGTGCATTATCTACCAAATTATTCTCGAAGTCTATACCCGAAAAACTTGAAGATATTAGGCTAAATTTTTTTGCTCTTGTGGCTTTATTATTGCCCGATTTTCCATCACAACTTGATAAAAAAGCGGTAGCAAGAATACTGCAAATACAGATTGCAGAAATAGTTCGAATGTGTCGTTCAAAGGAAATGTTCATCATTGTATTAAGATTTATTTACCACCAATATTTAACTGATAGTTAATTTGGGAGCAGAAGATTGAAAACAATATTTTATTTTATTTTATAGCCTTTGGGTTGGTCGAAAAAGACTTCATTACGGACAATTTTTTGACCT
>CAYWOZ010000009.1:0-33103 GCA_964458675.1 uncultured Saprospiraceae bacterium | reverse complement strand
TCTGTGAGAGGGATAAAGTTAGAGGGATTTTCTCTAACTTTACCCTACTCGATTGTTTTTTTGTATGTCTATTTGGGCGTGTCTCAGGCTCACGCGCCAAGCCATACAGAGACCTGGCTATTCGTGACTCCGCGTTCGCTATGGTCCTGCACCTGCCCAACTACAAAGCTATGCTTCCTGGCTTGGACTCCTTCCTTCTGGGCGAAGGCCTTGCTCAAGGGCATATACAATTCGCCCCTACGGTCGGATCACTACTATCCATCACGCAAAAATGCAGATTAAAGTTTGAGTCCTGAGTATTGGAGACCCAATACTCCACACTTCTTATAATACACTTAAACAGGGATATTTTGAGCTAATAAGGTTGATTAATCACCAAGCTCACTTGGTGAGACTCATTTTAATCCAAAACTAAACTTCAAGTAGCTTGTTTTGCTAATTGAATAAAATTACTTTTGCGAATTAATATAGGTACAATGGCAAAAATTAAATTTACGTTTGAGGATAAGAGCATCCAACCCGTTGAAGTCGAGAATATAGAGAAAGGTTTCTCTATACTGGAGGCTGCAGAAGAAAATGGTGTACACCTTAACCATAACTGCGGAGAAGTCTGTGCTTGCAGTACTTGTCATGTTTATGTGCTGAAAGGAGAAGAACATTTAGAAGAGATATCAGATAAAGAAGAAGACTTTATCGATAGAGCCATTAACCCAACTCTAGAGTCACGCCTTGGTTGTCAAAGTATTATTCTAGATGAGAATGCAGAATTAGAAGTTAAAATACCAGATCAATCACTTATTATTGGACACGAACACTAAATAGAACCAAATGCCATTTAAAGAAATAGACGATTTGCCAATTTTCTGGGAAGACCATGAGGATATAGCTATAAAATTATACGATAAATTTGGGGACGAATTTGGGGAAAGTAAGATTTATAGAATTCGTTTTACCGATTTACTTCAATGGATTTTAGAAATTCCAACTTTTGAAGGCACTAAAGAACAAAGCAACGAAGGACACCTGGAGATGATCCAAGCAAAATGGGTGTACGAATGGAGAGACAACCAATAATTATTCATTCCAAATATGAATTCTCTTTCTAAGTTTAAGGAAATCAATACATTCATTTTTGATGTCGATGGAGTATTTACCAATTCCAATCTATTAGTTACAGAAAGTGGAGAATTGCTTCGAACCGTAAATACTAGAGATGGCTATGCGGTTCGAGCAGCCATAATATGTGGGTATAAGATATTTATAATCACTGGAGGTGGTTCAGAAGGTATTGTCAAGAGATTCGAGAAGCTAGGTGTTCAGTTTATATTTTCTAAAATATTAGATAAAAAAGCACAATTTGAAGAGATTGTATCTTCTCATGGTATTCGACCAGATGAGACCCTATATATGGGGGATGATTTAGTAGACTACGAGTTAATGAAGATTGTCGGTTTATCTGCCTGCCCTTTAGACGCAGTTCCTGAGATAGCAGCTATTAGTAATTATATAAGCCATTTAGAAGGAGGAAAAGGCTGTGTCAGAGATGTTATAGAAAAGGTGCTCAAACTACAAGGTAAGTGGTTTAACCCTCATTCCTAATCCAAAGAGTATGTGGCTATACATGATTAAATTGATTCGTTGGCCTAATTTGCTCATTGTCTTTATTACCCAATGGATAGTGTGGTCTCACTTGATCTGCAAGGCTCTTCTTCTTCACAATACATCTTCTTCACTGAACTATTTTCATTTTACACTTTTATCCTTATGTACTATAATGGTAGCAGCGGGGGGCTATATTATCAATGATATAAAGGATGTCAAAATTGACCTTATTAATAAGCCCCAAAAGGTCATTGTGGGTAAGCACCTCACTTCACAATTTTGCATTTCATATTATTATAGTCTACTTCTGGTCGGGTTGCTCATAAGTATATATTTAGGCTGGAGCTTAAATAAAATGCCATTTGTAATATTGTACCCTATTTTTTCAGGCTTATTACATCTATATGCTACCAAATTCAAAAAATCATTTCTATTAGGAAATCTGCTTATTTCACTTTTTGTAGCCTGTGTTCCTGTGCTTATTTATTTAGCAGAGTTTGAAGGTGTAAATCAACTCCATCATAAAAGGTTATTGCAGGTTTTGCTATTATACTGTACGCTCGCTTTTTTATCAAATTTCATAAGAGAAGTGGTAAAAGACTTGCAAGATTTGAAAGGAGATAGGGCTTTTGGAGCAAATACCTTTCCTATCCGTTTTGGCCAACAATCCACTAAAATTCTATTGTCAACAGTTTTAGTAGTAATTGTAGGTCTTATTTTGCTTTGGGTTTTTGTAGCAGACTGGCCTAACCAAAGTACTTTGTCTATTGCTATAGGTACTGGTCCACTTATACTTATTTCTATCGTACTATTTTTTACTTTACCGAAAATAGAAAGCCCTAAGCAATTTGGAAGTTGGGGGAATGGAGTCAAACTTTTTATGTTGTTTGGTTTAGTTTTCCTTTATTTGCAGTCAGCATGAAAGCCTTTAGTCATAATATCATACTTGCCTCTAAATCTCCACGCCGCTCAGAGTTGTTGTCGAAGTCGGGATTTAACTTTTCTATCCAAACGGTAGAAGTAGAAGAGGATTATCCCGAAAGTATGGATGTCTATGAAGTGCCAAAATTCCTAGCAGAGAAAAAAGGCACAGAAAGCTTTTCTTTGTTACAAAATGACGAGATTCTCATCACCGCAGACACTGTTGTTATATTTGACAATAAAATCTTCGGCAAGCCTAAAGATGCTAAGTCAGCCTATAAAATGCTGGAGACCATTTCCTCAAAAAAGCATACCGTTGTCACTGGAGTTTGTATTCTTTCCAGAGAAAAGAAGATTTCCTTTTCTGATACATCATATGTGCATTTGGCTCACCTGAGTGAGGAAGAAATTCGATTTTATGTAGATACCTACAAGCCTTTTGATAAAGCAGGCAGTTATGCTATTCAAGAATGGATTGGACTTTGTAAAATTGAGAAAATAGAAGGCAGCTACTCTAATATCATGGGTTTGCCCATGCAAAAAGTCTATCCAGCACTTGTATCTTTTTGATACTCTTTCCTTAAATGTTATAGGTATATCTATTTGATTTCCAGTCGCCACTATTGTCGTCGACCAACGCTAAAAAACGCCACTTTGGTATGGTTTTAGTCTTTAATATCATGATATAATAGAACAAGTTTCTCATAAAATACTGAATATCAGTAACTAATGAATAATTTTCACGCTGAAATGTATCGCTTTTTTGACCATTTGGTCAAGAAATGTATACCTAAAATAGTTAAAAACACACTTATGAATCCGCTAAGGCTAATAGTTATAGCATGTATTTTTATATGCTTAGCTCTCCCCGAATTTACCTTTGCTCAGGATAACTTACGAGTCTCCTATGCCAACGCAAACACTGTCCCAGATTTTCTAAACGTTTGTGGTGACACAGATGAAGTTACCGTGACCATTAGGGTTAACGGCACATCTACCTCTACAAGAGAAAATATTACGGCATCGGCTAGTTTGTTTCAAGGCATTCAATATGCAGGTTTTAACGCTGCTTCATCTTCAGCGGGCGTTACAGAATTGCCTGGCAGTACTATTTCTAATCCAGTATTTTCGATTCCTGATCTTAGCCCACTAGGCGTTACCTCAGTTGATATCACCTTTTTTATTCTAGCAGATTGTAATGTGATAGATACACTAACTCAGAATAATGCATTATCCGTATTTGATGAGTGGGAGACTCAATATACAATAGATGGAACAGCAACTACAGAAGTGGATGCTACTGCTGAATATAGAGATGCACTAGCGGTTCCGTTTTTCACAATAGATGTAACAAATACTTCAGGTCCTTTTAGAGTCGGTGATTGCTACGATAGAGAATTAACCATTTCTAATTCAGGTCTAGCCGGGTTTGTGGATACTTTAATTTATACTGTCGTCCAAGGACCGGGTGCCAGTATTCAAGCCATTGATGTCAACGGCATTACGCAACCCATATTTAAGACCTTGGACCCAATGACAGGAGATACGGTTATAACCGTTACTATTGCTGGACCAGAGTTTATGCAGAATACCTCCGGAGGAGGACCTGGAGATGGAGATGGGTTTATTAATTCAAATGAAATAGTTACGATCACTGAGTCACTATGTGTTTCCAATTGTGTTGATGCTAGAACAAGTACTCATGATGCGTCATGGGGATGTTTTGGACGATTCTGTAATACAATTAGTACAACAGATTTTGTAAACATTGGTGATGGAGCGGCTAATCCTGAAATATCAACATCGGGTGTAAACCCAACAGTAAATGTGGGATACTGTCAAGCTGGAACTGCTGCAGTTACTTATACAAATAATGGAGTTGAGTTAGATCCTGGCTTTGGTACTATGATCGATATTCAATTAGGAATTGGCTTAGGGGCAGCATTTATGACTGCTGACAATGGATATACCATTACAGCATACAACATTGGTGGGGTTAATATCCCTGTGACCAATTCAGTTATTGATCTAGATAACAATCCAGATTTTGCTACCGATCCAGATGGTCCAGGAGGATTAGTCGACTTTGACGGTGACGGGTTCTTTGATGATTTGGCCCTTACTGAAAGCGTTGAAATATCTGTAGATTATGATTTTGATTGTACTCAAGCACAAGGATCTTTGGATAATTGTATTAATGATTTCTCCTCATTTTTATCAGCGAGAGTAACTTACTCTGATGCCTGTAACGATGGTTTAGTAAATACGGAGACTGGCTTTGTAAGACCTTCAAATGTAAATAGTGACATTGAAGACTTTAGTTCTCCTGATGCATTTTCTCTTGGAGATGTATTTTTTGTAACACACACAGAATCACGTAGTGTTAGATTATTTGATAAAAATTGTGGTGGTCAAGAAATATTCAGAGCAACTGTAGTTTTGCCTCCAGGCATATCCAATGTAGCAGCTCAAACAACATTAATAAAAAATCAATCTACAATACCCATTCCAATGTTAAGCAACACTATGAGTGGTGATACATTGATTATGACGTTTGATGCATCACTTGATGCTTTTATAAATGGAAATTATGAATTGAGAATGGCTTTCCAAGCAGATTGTGATGCTGTTATTGGGCAGTCTACTTTCCCTACTACTTTTGAATTTGTTTGCCCTCCATGTGGTTGTGAACACTTATGGTATTGCGCCAATATTCCTGGGCCATTTATTCATAAAGATATTCCACCGTGTCCACCTGATCCAGCAGCGGCTTGCCCAGTAGGAATCAGAACGACTGGTTTCGATGTGAATAGATCAACATTTGGTTTTACGGATGATGCATATACTACGAAGGTTGATCCAGCTACGGCTAATACAAAAGTAGCCGTGACCTGTGACTCCGTAGAGATGGATATCAGAGGGGTAGTAGGAGAAACACCTATCTCAGGGCCTATTGGATTTAATGTAGACTACGGCAACCCTGATGGATCTACTACTGCAAATGGAATTTTTGATTTCAGTGGTGGTACAGTAAGAATCAATCAAGGAGGTACGGATTTCTTCTGTAATGTTACCCCGGCTGATATGGTCTTGACTCCAACAGGGTCTAATAATAATATTAGAATTGAACTTCCGAATTGTTTATCTGATCTAGGATTAACACTAAACCCTGGGGATAGCATTCAATTTCTTGGAGAATTTGCAGTATCTGCAACGATGGATAGTCCTTATGATGTTCAATTTACAATTGTTCCAAACTTTAGAGCAAATGCCTTTGCAGTAGTCGGAGGCGTTGATGAATTCTGCGAAACTTTTGGGGATATATTTACGATAGCAAGAACAAATACATTATTTGCTTTTCCTAACAGTACGAATTTCCCAGAAGGATGTGAAGAAACATTCCTCAACTATCAGGTGATTTCAGTATTTAATGATTTCCCTGCTTTCTATGGAGCCGAATTTTATCCTTCCATTAAAGTGGATTCTATCAAATTTACTTTTGATCCAGAGATTTTGAATTCGTTTGACATAGTCGAGCCTTCAGTATCTATACCAGGTCATCCAGAATTTGGAAATGATTTCTTCCCAGTACCTGGCTTTGAAACTTCTCCAAGTGGAGATTATGTAGCCTTTTTTGATACTTTAAATATTGTTCCTTCTTTAAATGAAGTTAGATCATTTTCTTTCAACTTCAGAGTAAGATTGATTCCAAATTGTGAGTCACTACTCGGTAGTAGTAATGGCGATAATACCTTTAATTTTGACCCTGAAATATTCTATCAAAATAGATTTTATGCAGCGTCGGTTTCTGATCCATCTTGTGTAGAATTTGTAAATGAAATGGTAGACAACGATATTACCTATACAGAACCACCAACGTTTTTGTTAAATCCATTGACTAATCCTAACTTTATTTTAGTGGGAGATACGGCCACTTGGACGACCCAATTATGTAATAATTCATTTACTTCTGATGCTGGTATTACATGGATAGCATTAGATAATATTGCAGGAGATGTAAATGTGGTTTCTATTGTAGATGTGAGTGATCCTTTAAACCCAGAAACACTTACTTTACAACCTTATGGTGCAGTTGGGAATAACGTTTTTGCTTTTTCTCAAGGCTTACAAAGAGCAGTAGGATCTACGGCTCCCGAAGATTTATGTAACACCTACGTTATAAAGGCAACTGTGACAAGTTGTGGAGAACTTGATTTATTACAAAGAAATGGATGGGCATGTCAGCCGATTACGGATCCTACATGGACACCCGAAGATTACCCACCATGTGATGCCTTAGAAATACCTTTGTCTATTACAACTAGAGACCCCTTCCTTGATGCGGATGTCGAAATTCAACCAGTAGCAGATTTAAATATTTGCGATGTGAATTCTGTAACGATAAGATTGAAGAACACAGACTTAGGAGCGGCTTTCGATCTTACTTCTCAATTCGTACTTCCGCAAGGGGCTACACTTGTTCCAGGCTCGGTGCAGTTTGCTTATCCTGCGGATACACCATTAGTTCCAATAGCTATCGATCCAGTTATTGTAGACACTACAATGGCGGGAACAGTATATGAATATGCTAATTTTGCTAACTTATCTAATGTTCTTGATTTATCGGGTTTACCTGGAGATGATCTAGATCCTCTGACGGAAGATAGCGAGTTGTTGATTAGTTTTGATTTCATGACAGGTTGTGATTTCCAATCAGGATCTGTACTTTTCTTCAACTTCCAAGGGATAAGAGGATGTAATGGTCCTTCCAATTTAGAAGCAGGTGAAACTTTACCAATTAATATTTCTGGATCGTTATCTGGTGTTATTAAATTATTTGATATCGAACTTTCTAGTGGAACAGGTTTAGTACCTCAGCAGAATTCTGAACTAGAGGTAACAGTTACTAACCTGGTTAATGAGCCTAGTTCTAATACAGGAGATGTTATTTCGACGACTTTACCAGCTGGTGTAAGCTATGTACCTGGTTCTACAAATGCAGTTGCTCCTTTAGGATACACTCCAGGAGAACCAACTATTACTATGGTAGGTGGTCAACAAGTCTTGACTTGGCCATTAGCGGGAGGCTTGTTATTGAATGATATAGCAACATTGAGATTTTCTGTCAATACACCAATGGTGGACTGCGATATAATGACTTTAGATGGATTTTTGAGAGTACTAAGTGGACAAGATTTTATTTGTAGCTTAGACGGTTCTATATGTCCGGCAAATCTAATAACAAGTGAAGACGGTGGATCTTTATTCCAATTCCCAATCCAGCAAGGGGTAATCGCTTTCGATGTTACAAGTGCTACAAGTACCTGTTCAACAGCAACAACGGAGTCGGTTACGTATTCAGGTAACATTGTAAATGGTATGATGCCATTTCCAGCTACATCCTTTGATGTCGAATATTTCAATGATGTAAACGTTGATGGAATGCTTGATGCAGGGGATATTTTATTAGGAACTTTCTCAGCATCTGGACCGATAGCTGCAAATGGTTCTATTCCTTTTACGCATACTTTTGAAGCCAATATTGATGATGTGTGTAACATTATTCTTACTACTGACTTGAGCGCCATTTTTGGGGTTAGTTGTGGAATTTCCGTGACCAGCTTAAATACTCCAAGACTCTTAAATGCTGGACCTGATCAAGTGATTTGTGATAATGAAAATATTACAACATTAAACTTAGGAGATACTAATTGTGATCCTGTAAATTATACTTATAACTGGACAGGTCTTGGAGCTGCAGATATTGCAAATCTAAGTGCAACAGATATACCTTCACCTACATTCACCATAAGTATGGCTGACTTGACTAGTCCATCCTTTACATATGTTTTGGAAACTACTAGGCCAGGATGTTCACCTACGATGGATACTGTAGTATTAACGGTATTGGCACCACCAACTATAATGGCATCTGCTGATACACCTATGGCATGTCCAGGATCAACAGTAGTCTTGACTGCTACGGGAGGTACTACTTATCAGTGGTTCGATGGACTTAATCCAATAGGTATGGGAGCTTCTATATCAGTGATGCCTATAGCTAATACTACTTACACAGTGTTTGCACAAGATGCTAATGGTTGTGAAAGTTCGGCAGATGTTGTTGTTACTTTAGATGTTACGGCTTGTCCATGTACACCGGCACAAGTAACGTCTGTAATTAATAATGCATCTAACTGTGGTGAGAGCATCGGTTCTGCTACTGTCAATATAGATCAAAATACGGCAGACTTTACCTTTAATTGGGCACCTAATTTAGGAACACCAGTTGGTAATGGTGAGACGAGAACGAATCTTCCGTTTGGAGGATATTTGATTGACGTTGTCAGCAATATGTCTGCAACATGTACTACTAATACTTTTGCATTAATCCAGAATGCAGATGGCCCACAAGCTACAGCTTCTACGACTCCTGCTACTTGTAATGCACCGGATGGAACTGCGACTCTTACCCCTCAGAACTTTACTTATGAATGGAGTGATGGTCCAGGAGGAGCTATTAGAACGGATTTGGTCTCTGGGCTTTATTTTGTAACGATTACAGACCCTGCTGATCCAACTTGTCAAAATGCAATTGCGGTAATCATCGGAGAAGACAATCCTTTGGAAGCAGATGCAACTATCGATTCTCAACCTGATTGCGGAGCTGCAAATGGAGAAGTTACCATCAACGTAACTGGAGGTTCTGGTATGTATACATTCGATTGGCCAGATGGAGGAACTGGAATGAACAGAAATGATTTAGCAGCTGGTATTTACTTAGTGACTATTACGGATCTAGATATTACTGGATGTCAGTTACCGTTTATATTTATTTTGACGGATGATGTACCACAAGGCGAAACTACAATAAATGAAGTATTCGACATCACTTGCTTCGGTGAGGTAGATGGAGGAGTGGATTTCTCAGTAGTATTTGATCCATTATTTACTTCGCCAGCGGATACTCTTATCGGCAATGGAGTAAGCACGTTTACGAATGGAGCATTACCAGCGGGTTCATACTGTATTCAGATAAATGATGGTAACGGATGTGTAGCTGGTGGAGATTGCTTCACTATCATAGAGCCAGATCCATTGACACTTCAAGTGGCATCGGAACCTGATTGTAATAACAATGGTATCCTTTCAGTTACGGCTATTGGAGGTACAGCGCCATTCACATACGATTGGGCTGACTTACCAGGAAATGATAACAGCAGCTTTAGACAAAATCTTATGGCTGGACAATTCAATGTCCAAGTTACAGATGCAAATAATTGCACAAATGGAATCAACGGTATTGATGTACTTGATTGTCCATGCGAATCAGTTGAAATAACTTCAGTAGTTATTCAAGAGACGGAATGTGGAGAAGCAACAGGAGTGGCTCGAATAGGCTTGGTCGGAGATCCTTCATTATTTACCTACACTTGGACTCCTGATTTAGGAACTACAGGTGCTTTCGATAACGAACGTTCAGAATTACAAGCAGGTCAATATACTGTAGTGATTACTGGCGCTGGAGTTGGATCTTGTGTAGATAGTGTGAATTTCGTAGTGACTAGTATAGATGGATTAGAAGGAACAGCTGCAACTACTCCAGCCTCGTGTGATGCTGCAGATGGTACTGCGACATTGAGTCCAGCTACCTTCTCTTATACTTGGCCATTAATACCAGGAGATGCTGCACCAGTTGTATCAGAATTTAGAGATGATTTGCCAGCTGGCACATACATAGTTACGATTACAGATGGAGCTGAGGATTGTCCTGGTTTGATAGAAGTTACTATAGATGTGGATAATCCATTATTAGCTGATGTAACTGTTACTACTCAGCCAGACTGTGGAGAAAGCAATGGAGAAGTTACTATCAATCCTACTGGCTTGACAGGACCATTTGATTTCTTATGGCCTGATGGTAATACCAATGCTACTAGAAACGATTTAGCAGCTGGATTATATGTAGTGACTATCACAGAAGTAGGAGGAAGTGGTTGCGAATTGCCATTCTTGTTTGTACTTACGGATAACGTACCACCCGCTACAGTTTCTCTTACTGGTGTTGACTCAGTAAGTTGTGCTGGACAGTCTGATGGAGGAATCAATTTTGATGTTGCATTTGATCCAGCGTTTACACCGCCAGCAGATACTATTATTTCAGATGGGTTCTTTACTTTCGAAAATGGAAACTTACCTGTAGGAAATTATTGTATAACTATATTGGATGGAAATGGATGTGTAGCAGGAGGAGAGTGCTTTGAAGTAGAAGAAGCGGATCCAATCGAATTGTTTATTATTGTTACAGAAGATTGCGCTGCGGGCGGGACTGCAGATGTAAGAGTAAGTGGTGGAACTATGCCATTCACTTTCAACTGGTCGGATCTACCAGGTCCTGATAATATGCAAAATAGAACAGGCTTGATGGCTGATACTATATTGTTGACTGTGACAGATGCAAATGGATGCTCAGTGACAGAAGACGAAATCGTTATACCAGAATGTTCAGTACTTGATTGTGAATTCTTCAATGGGCTAGATACCTTAGTACAATTGGCTACAGAATGTGATGATTTACAAGAACTTTGTTTTGAAGGAATTTTGCTAGGAGAATTGAACACCTACGAAATATTTGTGGACGATTCACTTTACATAGATACAAGAGGGAACTGTGCTTTAGAAGAGAGTCCAACGTACCAAATTACATTGGATGCAGGTCCTTTTGAATTAGTAGAATGGACTTATAACGATTCCATTTACACAGGTACTTTTGATGATATAGATGATTTATTAATGCTAATGAATAGTATCGATACCAACTCAGTTTGGATGGTATCACCTATTTCGCCAATAAACATTATTGGTGGAAACCCTATGAATGACTATGGGAGTATTATTATCGTTTCTCAATCAACAGGAATATCAACTGTATCTCCTGGAGATCGATTGCTAAGACCCCTTGGTTCATTTATTATGGTGGACACAGGTTATCATGAAGTGGTATTTGTAGACACTATTCAGATGTGCAGCGATACATTGACTGTATTCTTAGACCCATCCATGTTACTATGCGATGTAGTATTTGATACCATTATGCCGCTAGATACAGTAGTCTACTGTATCGACAGCACTGACCTAGATAACTTAACAGGTCCTGTAGTCAGTGCTATAGATATTTGTGAAGATTCGAATGGAACGAACGTCGGCTTCGAAATAGACTCCATTAATTGCGTAACCTATACAGGTATAACCTTAGGAGTCGATACCGCATGCTTTGTACTTTGTGATGCCATGGGCAATTGTGATACGACCAACTTTATCGTGACAGTTGTCTCAGATCCAGAAATAGTGCGGGACACCATCTTCCCTGGCGACACAGAGACATTCTGTCTAGATGTAAGCATATTTGAAGGAACAGACTATACCATAGAAAACTTCTGCCCAGATGATGCAGATGGTCAAGTAGATTTCTTGATTGATCCAATTACGAATTGCGTGGAATATTTCGCAAACGATATTGGGATTGATTCCGCATGTATATCGATATGTGATGAGCTTGGATTCTGCGATACGACCTTCTTCTACATTGTAGTGGATACTATCTCGGGCATACCGATTGCAGTCAATGACATAGACACAACGGTGATCAATACACCTACAGTCATAGACATCAAAGCGAATGATCTTTTTGGTGGTTCACTAGATACTGCATTCTTAGCTACGGATCCGATTTTTGGAGAAGCGTCTATCAATTTAGATTGCTCGCTGACTTACGATCCAGATAGAGACTTCTGTGATGTTACCGATGAGTTTGACTATGTGATATGCAATCAGCTTGGATGCGATACTGCTACTGTCACGATCTTTATAGATTGTGAAGGAGAGATTGTCATCTTTACAGCGGTGTCACCAAACGGTGATGGAGTCAACGATTTCTTCCACATTGGAGGTATCGATGCCTTCCCTAATAATAGACTTTGTATCTTCAACAGATGGGGTAATCAAGTCTTATTAAGAGATGGATATAACAATGAATTTGATGGTCGCTGGGAAAATAAAGATTTACCAGATGGAACCTACTTCTATATATTAGAACTCAATGATGCAGATAATCGAGTCTTCAAAGGCTTCTTTGAGATGTATCGTTAAGGGAAGTTTAATGTAATATAACCTAAAGGCAAAGCTGGATTTATAATCTTGTTTTGCCTTTTTTTATGGGCCTACCCTCGCTGAAAAAAGCGAGGGTCGTTATGCTCCATGGCTCGCTAGTCAGCTCGGTCTTTAGCTTGCCGCCAAGCCTCCGCACAGACTATCCCAAAGTTATCTCTTCTGATAGCTATCGCATTCAGTAGAGATAGCTTTGGGGTACCATTGCGCAGCACTAGTCCGTTATTCTACATTGTTTATTGATGAAAGTTAAGAAGAGAGGTGTATCGCGACTCGCCGAAGGCGACAAAGCAAGACAAGCGAAGCGCGTAGAGACAAGTGGTGGTAGTGATATAGGATATGTGGGTTGGCCCGCAGAGACGGCGATTCATCGCGTCTCAACACTGCGTAGGCCCATATCCTATACAAACGGACGACACAGTCACGCCCGAAGGGATCGTGATGGCCCCAAAAAATAAAAGAGCGACAAATTATTTGATAAACTTTTTAATTTCATCAAGAGACATTTCTTTGATATCTTTTTGAGTGAGCAGGTACAAAATCCTTTTCGCATTCCAGTCCGTAAGAGAAGAACGCAAATACAAAAGTTTAGTCGTGTGCAAACTAGAATTTTCTATAATGGAAAATACTCGATCGTTAGTGGTAAGAACAGAAGTGTCATCCAAGTTTGCTCTTCTCGGTCGTTGGTTAGATTTTAGTAAAGATTTTGTAAATGCATTAAGTTTAAAATCTGCATACTTGATTTCTGCATCCAGTAAACTAAAGACAGTGCTTCGCAATTTAAGCGAATGTTTAGGGCTTGGTATAGGGGCAATAGAATTCATGCAATTATTTTTAATATTATTGTTAGATGAAATTAGCTTTAGCTATTATCTTCGTTTCTAACATTGTATTTGGTATATATAATGCTTTTCATATATGTTTTATTGTAATATAACAACCATAGATTTAAAATGGTTGATTAGCTTGCGGACATATTGAATTATTTTTGAACGAATAAAAGAAGAAAGAAAAAGATGAATAACGCAGTTTTGTTAATGCATTGCACTGATAATAAGGGTATTATAAAAGATGTAACTCATTTTATTTCGATAAATAATGGGGAGATTGTAGAGCTTGATCAATATACTGATCGAGAAAATAAGCATCTTTTTATGCGCCTGAAATGGAGTTTGGATTCGTTTGCTATTTCAAGAGAGGCTATTATGGAGGCATTTGAAAAGCTTGCTCAAGGTCAGGAAAAAATGCATTGGAAGATATATTATTGTGATAAACCCAAACGAGTCGCTTTGTTTGTTACTAAGCTAT
Organism: uncultured Saprospiraceae bacterium; assembly: GCA_964458675.1. Taxonomy (GTDB): domain Bacteria; phylum Bacteroidota; class Bacteroidia; order Chitinophagales; family Saprospiraceae; genus JALZVN01. The sequence goes on along the minus strand of CAYWOZ010000009.1, from coordinate 19,105 downwards.
CGCATTGTCTATACGATATTTTGCAGCGCTATCAATCAAAGGAATGGGATATAGAAATTCCACTAATAATTAGCAATCATGAAAAACTGAGATATATAGCGGAGCAGTTTGATATTCCGTACTATGTGTTTCCAATTACAAAGGAAAATAAATTAGAACAGGAGGCTAAAGAATTGGCTTTGTTAAAAGAAGCAAATGTCGATTTTTTAGTGCTAGCAAGATACATGCAAGTACTAACTGACGATTTTATCGCCCACTATCCGAGCAGAATAATAAATATTCACCATTCTTCTTTGCCAGCATTTCCTGGAGCAAAGCCTTACCATTCTGCCTATAAAAGAGGTGTCAAAATAATCGGCGCAACTAGTCATTATGTAACAGCAGAATTGGACGCGGGGCCTATAATAGCTCAGGATGTATGCAGAATAACACATACAGACTCTGTTGCAGATCTAATCAGAAAAGGTAGGGATCTTGAGAAAACGGTTTTATCGCAGGCTATATGGCAAAAACTTAAGCATAACATTTTGACCTACAACAATAAAACAATAGTCTTCCGTTAAATTCATATTGAACAAATTCGAGTTTAAACTCTTTTTGACATGACTTTTGCAGTATAAGATTTGAGAAAAAATATTTGGGGTCAAGTATCTGTAAAATAGGTACGCCCTCGACAGTCCAAATCTAATGAGAGTGTTTAACATTCTGAAGTCAGTATTGAGGTTATTCTTGAGTTTAACCGTAGTTTTTATGTTTGTATGGGTAAGCCCTATGCAAGCACAAAAGACGGCTATTCAGGTATTAGAGGAAGATCTATTGCTAGCAGAGCATGACTCGACTCGTATGCATTTACTTTATAGAATCGCATACAAATCAAAGAATAACAATCCTGACTATTCTCTCCAGAGTATCGAGCAAGGCTTATCCGTGGCTCAAAATTATCAAGATCCAAAATATAAGGCTGCATTTTACTATCTACGAGGCCGAATCAATGTAGACTTAGGCAATTTGAAAATTGCAAATGCTGAACTCAACCGTTCATTAGTTTACTATAGAGAAGCTAACAATGAAAAGAGAATAGCAGATATTAATAACAGCCTTGGCGGTCTGTATAAGATGAAAGGTGATTTTGAATCTGCAAAATCAAGTTACGAAGAGGCGCTAAAATTTGCTGTGGCTGATCAGGATTCTATGTTAATGGCTACGAACTATAACGATCTTGGTATTATCTATTTTGAAACTGGAAATTACACAAGAGCCTCGGACTACTATCTGAAGGCAACTAATATAAGAATAGCCATGGGAAAACGTGGTAAACATAGTTTAGTGCTTAGCTATAACAATCTTGGTGTACTCAATAAGCGATTTGATAAGTTGAATGTAGCTTTAGACTATTACAAGAAAGGATTGGATCTGGCTACTGAGTTGAATGACGACATGCGTACTTCGACTTTTTATAATAACATCGCCAACATCTATAGAGAAAAGCAAAATTTTGATAAGGCCTTAGATTATCTTCAAAAAGGAATGGAGCTGTCTGTCAATATGGGTTCAAAAACAAAGAAGGCACAGTTTCTATACAATCTTGGAGTAACCTATTTCGAGCAAGGAAAACATGAAGACGCTGAAACAAGTCTCAATGAGGCATTAAGCATCTATCAAGCTATTCAAGAAAAAACAGGTGTGGCTAAGACTTGCCTTCAAATAGGTGAAAACTATGTAGCAAAAGGCGAAGCTGACAAAGGACTTGAATTTTTATTGATTGGTAAAGATATTAGTATTGATATAGATTATCATGCAGGAATGGAACATGTATATGTGCAACTCTCAGATGCCTACGCGGCCACTGGAGACCACGTAACCGCATATGAGCATCGTAAAAAATATCAGTATCTCAAAGATAGTATAGATGCAGATGAGCATCAACAAATGGTTCTGGATGTACAACAAAAATATGAAGCGTTGTTTGAATCAAGAGAGCAAAAAAGTGCCATTGAAAAATTAAACGCCGAAAAAGAACTCATAGCTAGTAAGCAGCTGACCTTAATGTCAATGCTTATTTTGGCATTATTGACGGCTTCCTTCTTCTTACTCTATTTTATGAGAGTGACTAAATTGAATACAGAATTAAATAATACGAAAGTTGAGATTGAAGCTAAAAATCACTCACTCAATCAAACTAATAAAGCACTCAGGATAGCTAAAGAACAGGCTGAAAGCGCTGCTCAGGCTAAGGAAGAATTTTTGTCTACAATGAGTCATGAAATTCGTACTCCAATGAATGCTGTAGTGGGTATGACAAATATTTTGCTAGATGAAGAACCAAGAGAAGATCAGGTAGAAAATCTAAATACTTTGAAGTTTTCAGCTAATAACTTGATGACTTTGATTAACGATATTTTAGATTTTTCTAAGATTGAAGCAGGGAAGATTCAAATTGAACGATTAGAGGTAGACATGAAACGTATGATGCATCAGCTGCATGATACTTTCAAAGTAAGTATGGCAAAGAATGAAGTTGATATTCAGTTGGAATTTGACAATTTTGATTTAAGTAAACACATTATTTGTGATCCTACAAGAATGACCCAAATCATATCAAATCTGGTATCGAATGCAGTCAAATTTACACACAAAGGTCATGTGAAGATAATTTGTTCACAGCAGTCTATTATAGAAAATCACGCTCGGATAAAAATTTCTGTTGAAGATACTGGAATAGGGATTGATGAGGCTAGACGAGAAAAGATATTCGAAAGCTTTACACAAGCGAGTAGTGCTACTACTAGGTTATATGGAGGTACTGGACTTGGCTTAGCAATTACAAAAAGACTCGTTGAGCTTCAGAATGGAAAAATTGAATTGGATAGTGAAGTAGGAAAAGGGAGTACTTTTTCATTCATTCTCATGTTTGAATTAGGCTCTAAATTGACCTATAAAAGCGAGCAAGGATATGCCAATGATAATAATATGAGCATGACGGGCTTAAAGGGTAAAAGAATTCTGTTGGCGGAGGATAACAAAATAAATCAAATAGTAGCTACAAAGATTTTGAAGAAATGGTTTGTAGAGGTAACTATAGCGAATGACGGATTGGAAGCAGTTGAGTATGTCCAGAATGAGGATTTTGACGCCGTACTTATGGATATCAATATGCCTAATATGGATGGCTATGAAGCGACCAGAACGATCAGGAAATTAGCTGACGAAAGAAAAAATTCAATACCTGTAATAGCATTAACTGCTTCAGCTTTCTTAAGTGTAGAAGAAGCTGTTATTCAAGCAGGTATGAATGACCATGTAGGGAAACCATTTAAGCCTGAAGAATTATTCCAGAGAATCCTTAGAGTGTTAAAGGAAGATGAAAAACGAAAGAGGCAATCATCAGGAAGCTAGGAATGGCACTATATTTGATTTCTTTTCTAGTACTATAGGTTCTACCCTCCGTTTACAAAAATAGTGAGGCAAATGGAAAAATTATTTGGACAAAGAAATCAAAACGGTGATTCCTATCGACACGTCAACTCTGACGATATAATTCATCACAGATTATCTTCTAATTCGGGTTGTTCTAAATTTATCAATAATTATGTGGATTCATTACTAGAAGACGGATGTCTATCTTATCGTCATGTCAATAAAAAAGATGTTTCTGTTTCTTTTATCTTAAATGAAGTTCTGAAGAAAAATCCAGTTTTTAAGAAAACTACAATGAAATCTAATATCTTTTCTGAAGAAGAAATTCGAGTAGATATTGAACAAATAAAATTTGTCCTGAATCAAGTTTTAGAAAACGCACTTTTATATAGCGATGGCAAGGAGCAAGCTAAGATAGACCTGCATAAAGGTACAGATTCACTTACCTTGTCTATTAAAGATAAAGGAATAGGTATCGATTCATTCGAAAGTAATAAAGTATTTTTGCCATTTTTTAGAGGACTAGATGCTTCTAAATTTTCGAAGGGAATAGGTTTGGGATTAACTTTAAGCAAAGCTATATTGATGAACAATGACGCAGAAATCAAAGTCGAGTCTCAAGGTAGGGGATTAGGAACTTCTGTGTATATTTCATTTCCATATAATGATAAGCATTTACAATATAGAGAAGCTTTTCACTGTGAGGTTCTGGTACCTCGTGCAGCATCTTGTTAATATTAATGAAGATGTCCTAAACATATCTTTGCCAAGGTTTGAACTTGGAAGCTAGTATTTTAAAATGTTGTTTTTCCTTAAAGTCAGTATTGAAAAAGATTAGCCCAAAGTAATATAAATCTATAGTCAATTTTACATCAGGATGCACTTTGATTATATCCCAGGCTTCGGTCATTTCCTTGGACCAATAAATATCATCGAATATAAGCACACTCTTGCTGTGCGTATGCGGAAGGCACATTTCAAAGTACTTAAGAGTAGGCGCTTTAGAATGGTTTCCGTCAATATAGCAAAGGTCCAATTGATTGATATTTGCCAAGACCTTTGGTAGTTCTTGGTCAAAATGCCCGAGATAAGTGCTAATATTCTTTAGCTTAAAAATATCAAAATTTACTTTCGCAACTTCTAAGATAGAATGGCTTCCTTCCAAAGTATGCACTTGATTCTTCTCAGAATACCCCGCTAATGAAATGGCACTAATACCTAGAGAAGTTCCTAATTCAATTGTATACATAGCTTTTATTTCTTTAGCTATTTTGAATAAAATTTTACTTTGATAATTGGGAGAAACAGCCGTTTTGGCTATACTTTGAATAGAGCGTTTGGCTTTGTTAGCCTTCTTAGAACCAGCGCCTAGGTCTGTTACTGGTATTTCTGTTTTATTTTTATTTAGCTCATTGCGTAAAGCATTTATTTGATCAAAAATATAAAAGTGCCTATCATCTTCAATAGTGGAAAAAAGGAGTTGAAATACAAAAGGGGAGTGGACCCGATAGTAAGTATCTGCTTGGAAGTAAAAATGAAGCGCTGAAGTAAGGGCGTGAATATTTATCAAAATGAATGTTAAGTCTTGCAAATATAGTAATAGGGGTGCCTAATAGCCATTAAAATGCATTACAATATCACAAAAGGTTATATATTAGCATTTCGTCAATATGTAATGCATCTCCATTAGGCTTTGAGAGAATGCAAATTTCATTTAGCGCATGAAATTCAAGGCGTGAAGAGGGAGTTTAGCCTTAGCTAAGTGACTGATAAGCAACGAAGAAGTTCCTAAAGATAAATGGAATAATATTGAAAATTATTGTTTGCAGCTTGAATGGTCTAATAGAGATACCCTGTACTTTTTCCTGTATTGAATCCGTTTAATGAACATGAAGAAATTATTCTTATTAGTTGTATGCTTAGGAGCGGTTATTTCTTTGTCTGCTCAGACATATAATTTTGCGGGCGGTATCCGATTAGGTACTGAAATAGGGATTAGTCTAAAAGCAAGAGTAGCCAATAAGCTCACTATAGAGGGAATAATACAGTCGCCTATCAATGAAGAGGAAGCCATCATAAGCTTGTTATTAGAAAAGCATAATAGCATTATAACTAAAGGCTTCAATATCTATTATGGAGGAGGGGTTCAAAAAAGCTTTGTTACGGCTGAAATCCGAGAATTTGATGACGCCTTTGGTGTGGTCGCAATTATTGGCGCTGAATTTAATTTTGCTCGTCTCAATCTTTCATATGATTTAAAACCTGCAGTAAACCTAGTAGGAGGATCTGCACCTTTAATTCTCCAAACAGGGCTTTCTATACGGTATATTTTTGATAAGCGCGATTTTAGCATCGGGGATCCAAAGAAAAGAGCAAAGAAGAAGAAACAAAAAGCTAAAGAAAAGGAGAAGAAAGCGAAGGAAAAAGAGAAGAATAAACGATACAAAGAGAAAATAAAGGAAAAATATGAACGCAAAGATAAGTCTTAACATTAATATGGCTTGAATATAGCAGTATATAAGTGTTAAGAATGTTATTTTTAAATTCTTATCGACCATTAAATTAACCCTATTAATGCAATGAGAAATTACACCCTTTTAATCTTAATAAGTCTATTTATTCATTCGGTATCCAATGGGCAGATATCGTTCAGCCAAGCTTCTATAGATGTATTTAATCTAGATGTTGGTTCGGGTGCACCTATGGCTATATCAGATATGGATGGAGATGGTCTGGATGATATAATAAGTCTTGATCAAACGCGTGATTTATTTATCAGCTACCAAGAAATGGATAACTCCTTCAGTACTGTTGATTTTCCAAATTTAGGAACAAGCAACTGGGGAATGACTATAGGAGACGTGTCAAATGATGGATTGTGCGAAGTGCTAACTGGTGGAGCGTACAATGAAGTCAGATTGATAGAAACAAGCAAAGGAGGGGCGTCAAAAATAGACTTCCTTGATGGTCCTGCCATTTTTGTACAAGCACTTTCTTTTTTTGATATTAATAATGACGGTTTACTAGATGCTTCAGTTTGCCATGATGATGGCCCTGTTGCAGTATATATGAATAATGGAGCAGGAGTGTTGTCCTATGATCCAAGTTTACCCCTTTCTAAGTTTTCAGATGAAGAAACAAACTCAGGTAACTATGGAAATATTTGGACAGATGTAAATGGAGATGGGTTGATGGATTATTACATTGCCAAATGCAGACAAGCTGTTACTGATATGACCGATCCTAGAAGGGTCAATCAACTTTGGATTAATAATGGAGATGGTACCTTTACGGAATCTGCAGCTGACTTTGGTCTTGATATTGGATTCCAGTCTTGGACAGCCGAATTTCAAGATATAGATAACGATGGAGACATGGATTGCTTAATCACAAACCATGATGGACCTTCCCAATTATTTGAAAATATTAACAATACGACATTCATTGACATCACTAATCAAAGTGGGATAGATGTTCAGGGTCAACCTGTCCAAGCGACCATGAAGGATTTCGATAATGATGGATTTATAGATGCCTATATCACTGGAATTGACGGTGCGCTATTTAGAAATAATGGGGATAAGACTTTTACTAAAGTTGAGGATATTCAATCTAATCTAACAGGGAATGAAAACTCTTTTGCGATCGGCGATTTGAATCACGATGGTTTTTTGGATATGATGATTGGATATGGTATTGGTTTTAATAATCCATCTGGAAGTAATGAGGATAAATTATGGTTAAATACTACTAATGACAATCATTGGTTGGCGGTACAATTGAAAGGATTTCAAAGTAATAGAGAAGGTATTGGCTCTAGAATAGAGATTTATGGAGACTGGGGTATTATGGTCAGAGAGGTAAGAGCGGGTGAGAGTTATGGTACTTGTCATACTAAAACACAACATTTTGGAATTGGGACGAGTGCTCAAATTGATTCTATAGTAGTGCGTTGGCCTTCTGGGGTAATCGATTCTTATGACAATATTGCAGTTGACGAGTTTCTTACTGTAGTAGAAAATAATTGTATTTCACCACCGTCTAACATTATAGCGCAAGGCCCAACTACGATTTGCACTGGAGAAGATGTCGTTTTATCAGCTGCTCCTGGATTTAATTATTTATGGAGTAATGGACAAAACACTCAAAGTATTTCTGTGAATACATCTGGAGTTTATTTCGTTCAAATTACTAATGGCACAGATTGTGTTTCCACTTCTAATGCTATCGAAGTAATAGTGGACCCAGAAGAGTCCTTTATGATAGAAGCAGATCGTGAACTTATAATTTGTGAAGGAGAAACGGTGGTAATTTCCAGTACGAATGGTGACTTGGTTTCTTGGTCAAATGGATCAATCTCTAACACCTTAGAGGTTTCAGTAAACGCTACGGTATTTGGATTTATTGAAGGAACATGTGGCCAGATTTCATCCAATAATATAACAGTTGAAGTACTTCCTGCACCACCGGAACCTAGCAATATAGAATTTGATTTTGAATTTGATCAAGTAACCCTTACTGCTGATGGAGAAGGTGTAGAGTGGTACAGCGATGTATTAGGTCTGGATATTTTAACTGTAGGGAACGAACTTATAATAGACAATATCAATGGAGGACTTACTGTATTTGTGGCTACTAATTCTGGTGTGCCAAGTGCTCCGCAAATCGTTGGTGAATCTCAACATGAAGGTTCAAATGAATATAACTCAGAAGCGTTTAATGGAGGGATGATTTTTGACGCTGCAGATGATATATTGCTTCGTTCAGTTACTATAGAAACGGACATCCCAGGATTAAGAACTATTCAATTATTAGATGCGAATGCTGATGTGTTGAATGAAGTAGATATAAATGTTCCAGTGGGTACCTATGAAGCGACATTAAACTTTAGAATCCCTGCAGGAAACAATTATCAACTGACTACGAAAGCGGAACAAAATATTGAGACCTTAGGATTTCAGTCTCCAAGGCTTAAAAGAAGTGCGGTTGATTTCGGAGCTTCTTTATCTTATCCATATCAAATCGCAAACTTAATTTCCATTAAAGACTCCAATTTCGGAAATACCTTTTACTATTATTTTTATGACTGGAACGTTTCTATAGATAGCAAAGAGTGTAGAAGTGAGTTGATTCCAGTGGACGTTGTTCCAAATGCGGTATTTAATATTTTGGACAATGCAGATATTGATGTGTTCCCGAATCCTAGTAGCCAGTTTTTCGAAGTGCGGTATGCTGGTTCGGAATCATTTAATATCAGAGTATTATCTTTAAATGGAAGAGAGCACTTAGCTGTGAAAGATTTGAATCAGGCCTATCATTTAGATTTAAATAACTATGGAAGTGGTGTGTTTATCATGGAAGTGGAAATAGGGGAGGACGTGTTCTATACGAAATTAGTTAAGTTGTAGAAAAGCTATCTAAGTATTTTTTCTTCGTTTTACTTCATTACTTATCATCCTAAGCTCTCGACTCATGTCTCCAGTAACACTAGAGTTTTCTTGTGCTCTCCTGATAAGGTAGGGGATTACTTCTTCTACAGGGCCATATGGAACATACTTTGCTGCATTGTATCCTGCTGCTGCCAAATTAAATGTGATATTATCACTCATTCCATACAGTTGACAGAAGTTCACATGACTATGATTTTTTGGAATTTGTTGATCTGCTACTAAACAAGCAAAAAGATGATTGCTTTCTGCATTATGTGAAGCATTGCAGCAGGCTATTGATTCTATATGTTGAATACAATATCGCAGTCCATCATTGAATGATTTGTCCGTATCGGCCTTTGTATCATGTATTGGAGAGGGGTAATTATTTACTTCTGCATGTGTTCTTTCTTTTACCATATAGGCGCCACGGACTAGTTTTGCACCAAGAATGTATCCGTCAATTAAAGCCTTCTGATGAGAGTTCTTTAAAAACTGGAGACGGTCTTTTCGATACATTTGAAAAGTATTATAGACTACAGCTCTTTCTTCATTGTACTTAATCATCATTTGCTCCACCATATGATCAATGCAATCCTGCGTCCAAGATTCTTCGGCGTCAATATAGATAGCTACCCCTTGCTGGTGCGCCAATCCACATATCGCATCAAGCCTCTCAAGCGCTTTTTCGTATGCTATTCTTCCTTCCTCAGAAGTAGGTTGGTTAGCGCTAAATTTTTCTACTACTTCAGTGGTAGTGAGGCCCGTAACCTTTACCGTAACTATAGGCACCGATTGATTAGAAGCTGCAAATGCAACTGCTCTCAAATTTTCGTTTTTCGTTCTTTCAAAATCCTCTTCACTTTCTTTGCCTTCAATACCATAGTCAAGAAAAGTAGAGCATTTATTTTCGTATAAAGTATTTATGCTTGGTTGTGCTTCTTCGAGCGTGGTACCTCCAATGAATTGAGAGAATATAGTTTTCTTAATTATAGTCTTGGCAAAAGGGAGTTTGTATTTAATAGCAAAGAGACCCAGTGGGGACATAAGATTGACTAACCAAGATTTGCCCATAACGGAAAATAAGCGTCTACTTTTGGAAAGTTCTTTATTTGATTTACGTGCGAAAGCTATCTCTGTATTTTTGAAATCTACTCCCGCACTGTTAGTTGTTGCTGACATGTTACCTACTAATATTAGTTTTTATCCATATTTTCCAGGCTTCTTCTGCTTGAATCTCAAGCATTTTGTAGCCATTCAATATATTCGCGCCATGCTTTTCTCCACGTTGTAAAAATAGTGATTTTTGAGGGTTATATACCAAATCAAATAAAAAGTGTTCTCCACTTAAATGAGAATAAGGGATGTCTACGGCTTCATCTACCTTTGGATAAGTGCCTAGAGGTGTGCAATTTATAATCAAAGGGTGAGATAAGATAATTTCTTTATCTAAGCTGGCATATGTCAAGCCTTTTGAAGCAGAACGGCTTATTAGTTGGTATGGAATACCCAGTTCCTCTAATACAAAGATAATAGCTTGAGAGGCCCCACCGGTACCGAGCACTAAAGATTTTAAATCGGTAATCTTATCTCCAACAAAATCCATCAAGGACTTTTTGAAGCCTAAAATGTCAGTATTGTATCCGAGTAGTTGATCATCAGCAATACTAATAGTATTTACTGCTCCAATTTTTAGGGCGGTCTCTTCTACCTGATGTAGATATTTTAGAACATCCTTTTTAAATGGAATAGTTACATTTAGCCCAACAAGTAGTGGGTCTGATTTCAGAAGCTTAGGAAGTTGATTAATGTGGTTAAAAGAATAAAGCTCATAGGACCAATCAGAAATGCCTTCCTTTTCAAATTTTGTACTGAAGTACTGTTTCGAAAAGGAATATTCAATGTCTTTACCTATTAAGCCCAACTTTTTCATAAACTCAATCTATGCTTTATTTTTATCTGCAAGACCCATAAGAAATACTATGCCTAGACCTACAAAGAAAAAGACTATAGCTAATGGTAAATAACCATGGAGGCCAGTTGAGGCTTCGTAAAGAGACGGGCTTATATTGTCTTCCATCAAAATTTTATCCGGTAATCCATTTTCATCCAAAATGATATTCCCAGCGGAATCACGCAGCCACTCTGTTGCTTTTCTCCAAGGCCAAATCTTATTTAAAGATCCGAGCATAAATCCGGTGAGTGCAGCTAAGGTGATATTTTTATAATTGGCAAAGGTCCAAGAAAGCACTCGAGAGATAGTCAACAAACCAGTTAAGCAGCCCATACCAAAAACCAACATAGTAATAATCTTATCTGTAGCAAAAGTAGAGAGCACTCCTTTTAAAGTGTCCTGTACTATATAGGTATACATACCCATAATGAGCAAAATAAAACTGCCAGATATGCCAGGTAAGATTAATGCGCATATTGCAATTGCCCCTGAAATAAATACGTACCCATATGATGTGGATCCTGTAGCCGGAACACTAGTGGTCAAAAAATACGCGAGTACGGTACAGATGATTAATGCTGCTACCTCTTTCCAGGACCAGTCATTAATTTGGCGACCTATATAAAAAACAGATCCTAGAATCAAACCAAAGAAAAATGCCCAAACAATAGGTGGAAAATTTTCCAAAAGATAGGCAATTCCGAATACACCGATTACTATTCCACCAATCATTCCACTAATAAGAAAGAGTAAGAAATTCCCATCTACTGATTTCCAAAGGCCAGCTATTCCACCTTTTTTGAAAACATCTAATAAGGGGAATCCAATAGACTTAATGCTGTTAATAAGTCTTTCATATATTCCAGTGATGAAAGCAATCGTTCCTCCAGATACACCCGGTATTACTTCAGCCATCCCCATTGCTGCTCCTCTAATCATCAGCCCTATGGTACTGTGTTGTTTACTACTCATCTTTAGTGATCTCTTCCTTTTATCTTGTTTGATTCAAATGCTTTCTCTACCTCTTGGTCCTTCTCCGTTTTCAAGACTTCGGCATCTACTCCGAGTACAGAGAGGTCAGGTTGTCCTGCATCTACCCATGCTGTGTACCAAGCGTTACCGATAGCTAAAATAGCATCTCTCATTCTATCTTCTACCATACCATTCATGCGATTGCTGTAGGCTTTTGCATATTCTTTGCATTGTGTTCTGGTCAATTGATTGCCCCTGTCATCATAACATATTTGCTGATCTTGAGGGAAAGTTAGGCTCAAGTTTTTTTCAATTAGCAAAACACTATCTACGAGCTCATGGCTGTCTAAGACGATGTCCCAGAAGTACTCTTCTTTATCTTCAATATAATTGGCTTTTCCTACAAAATAATCATACTCTTTATCCGCAAATAGCTCTGGTATTCTACTTTCCCAAAAACCATGGATTCCTAATTGATCGGTGAGTTGACCATTATAGTTTTCGGTGGTATGTAATGGGACGTGTGCATCACCAATGTAGTGACCTAGTTCTGCCGAAGTTCTCAAAATGCGTGGAATATCTTTTTCACTAAATGCTTTTACTAAGCGTCTTTGCATACTGGCCAAATGGAAAGGGACGATGCCATGCTCTGTAAATTCATCTACCGCAATGAAGCGATTACCTTTTACAGCTATATCGTATTTGCTAAAAAAAGCAGTCATAGCTTCTTTACTAATATCTCTATCATCATCGTAGTAGGTAGAATTGATATGATCGTATACGAAACTACGATAGCTTCGATAGTCAATTTCCTTTTCCTTAAATGTAAATGTTTTTGCTGGATTCTTTAAATCATAAGGAAGATTATCTCGGTTCAACCAGATGAGGGTGTCTCCGTTTGAAGTGATTTTTTTGATGCTAGTAAAATGCATCATCATCTCCGTCCATTTTCTAGGAATATTATTAAAAGGAGCTTCTCCCCAAATATCCAAATCAATATAATGTCGGATTGCTTCAAACTTAGAAGCATATCTTCGCTTGTCTGGATCTACAGCATGGTCGGTGATGTAATCAATATTTCCTTTGTAAAATCCAAACAAGTCCTGTGGTAGGGTAAAGCATGCGAGTTTGTTAATTCTTCGATGTCCAAAGAAGCCCCAATCTACCGTAGAAGATAGAAAGACAAAGGCCATTAAAAAAAGGATGCCGTATTTTAATTTCACATTGCGAAAATAACCCAAATTGATGATTTTTTATTCATCAATTCAGATTTAGCGGAGAAATTACCTCTTAATCAACCATCTATTTATTTAGGAGGTTATTTTTAGTTTAAATAATACAAGCCTATAATAAAAGGAAAAATATTTCTTTGCGCTAAGGATATGGAGGGGGTCGTCACACTGGAGGAACGGAAGTGGGACCGAGCTGACTAGCGAGCCCGGAGGAGCCTGGTCTCTTGAGGTCATTTCAACGGAAAAATATCATGGTCAAAGAAAGAAACCCAAAATGAACCCAAATCTATATTATAGGGCGCCCCATAGTATGACCGATAGGGAAGTGCCCAAATAGTAGGAGTTGTCAATTAGTTACCCCTCAAAAAAGAAATCATAAGCCCAAAATAATTCCTTAAAAACAAGATGCTGGGTTAGATAAGTGTCTTTTTTTTCATTGATAGTCAAGTAGCGCGAGATGGGTCTAGGCTTCTTCTTCTCATCGTCGTCATATCTTTGGATAGGGTAGAAGTGAACTTCTTCTTGTGAGCCATCTCGAAGAAGCAATTTGAGGATACAGAATTCTCGCTGATTAGATTCGTTCTTGATAAATTCTTTTCGCACTTCGAAAGCTTCGGCACCCACTTTTGTAAAGCCTTTAAGATAGGTCTCTACTAAGTCTTGATTGACCTCTTTATTTATTTTCTTAGTAGTAGGGAAGAGCGGATCTACTTGCCAAGTGCCATTTTTTTGGGCTAATTTGAATGACTTATTTTTACGCTTAGGGTATTCGATACTGACACTTAAGATATCTTTTGGTCGATGCTCAAAAATAGTTTTATCTCTCCATCTTTTGTCTCCTGTAAAAAATCGTTGCTTCAGACTCACATTAGCCATTGGCATATGCATGATATATGGATTCTCAGAGCCTTCCAAGATCATAAATGTTCCAGACTCATCAGGGGTAACCCCGCCAATATAGAAAGACTTAAGCACCTCATTATTCTTGTCATACAGCATAACCTTCATACTTTTAGTAGAAAGGGTCTTTATCATAATTGGAATAGCACTTGCTGGTGGTCGATTTTTGAGCCTAATTTTGGTGACCGCATTGAGCATACTCGCTACTACATTTGGATTAGCATTGTATTTGTCATTGTAAATCCAATATTTATCTCCACGCTTCACATTAGCGGTGACGCCGTCTCGGTCAGCTATAAAAATACGATGTATGTCGTCTGGGTTTTCGACATGCATGACCCAGTCTTCTTCAATATCAGAAGTTATTTTCTTCTTGTCTGAAACATAATAAAAAGCAGTACCCGCAAGGAGTACAAATAATAACAGAGGTAAAATCAGATTTCTATTCATCTTTTATGCTTTTTTTATTAAATTTTCTTCGGCGCAATACCGTGAAGCCTATACCAAATAAAGCTAGTAAAAATAAAGGAACCAGAATGTTCAATATTTGCCAAAATCCTCTTTCTTCGGTAGCCTTTTTAGTGTTTAGTCTTCGAAGTTTCACTTCTTTTCCACGCGCTGCAAACAAGTTAGCATCATCCAACATGTATTCTATACTGTTAATAAGAAAGTTCTCGTTCGCGAAGGTATACCCACTCCAGCGGTTTAATCCAAGCGGAAGAGGAGAATTATTTTTCGGATTAATCAGGTTTTTGATTATATCTCCATCCGAGACAACTAGCATCTTATTGTCCTCACTTTTCGCTTTGAAGGGTTGATTTATAGAGTTAAGTAAGCCCTGCATCTCTCCTGTGACTCGACCATTGTATTCACTATCGAATGTGCCTTCTAGGAGTAATCCAGTGATGAATTTACCTTTATTCCAGTTCGCAGCTGGAGGTACATTACGTAGAATATTAAAGTTGAGGTCAATAGGGGAGCGCTTGATTATAGTCTGCTCTGTACTCATCAATAGTGGTGTCTTTTTTACATAAGACTTGGTCCGTATCGTATCTATGGTACTAGGGAAAAACAAGTTGACTCCATCCAAACTTTTCACAATTGGGTGATCCGATTGGGGAGTAATCACAGGATGAAAAAACCAATCAAATTTGTCACGAGTCCCTTGCGCATCTATAGCCAACTCTATCTGCGTACACTGCAGGTCCATCAATAAGTTGGGCTGGATACGAGCGCCATAGTTGAATAAAATATCGTCGAGATCTAGTGGGTAATCAGATGGGATAATAGTCGTCGCCTTCATACTATCCAAGTTAACTGCCATTTTATCAAGTAGCCAAATGACCTTACCACCATTCATGATGTATTGATCTATTTGAAACTTGTGCTTGATAGGAAAAGGCTCTGTAGGTTTAGCTACGATTAAAAGATCCAGGTTTTCGTTGTCAATATGTGTAGTTTTATCTAGGTCATAATATCCAATTCGATATCGGGTATTGAGTGCATTTCGAAAGGATTGAGTCTGCGCATCTTCTAGTTCTCCATGTCCTCTTGTAAATGCAATATTAGGTTTGATACCTGTCAGAAGTTTATTGATAGCATCAGCAAATTTGTATTCAAGAAGATTTATGGAGTTGTTGATGTCATAATCTGTGAGTCCACCACCTTCTTTTGCCACAAGATTAACTGGGATGTTTCGACCCTGATAGTTAAGATTAGCAAAGGTGTAAAAAAGCAATTCTCTATTCTCTTCCGCTCCTTTTACGATTAGGTTATTGGGGTAAATAAACTGTTCGGCCAAAAACTTCTTGGCAGCATTATCCTCTTCAGCAGTACCGCCTAATGGGTTCTCAATTTCATAATCTATGCGCGTAGAGTGATTTCTAAAGCCATCCAATAATTCTACAGTGGATTTTTGCAGTCTCTTGACACCAGCAGGTAGTTCTCCAGCTAAGTATATTTTGATGATAACATCTTCTTCCAGACCGTTCAGTAGTTTTTTGGTAGGCTCTGTGATAGAGAAGCGCTTGTCTTCAGTAAGATCGAAGGTAGTATATGCGAAGCTGCCCAGGACATTCAGAACAATAATGATGGCCAACGACATCAAAAACGTATATATTGATTTTAGTTTGTTGCTTCCCATTTCTACCATTTTCTTTTGCTCAGCACAAGCTGTGTCAATAATAAAAATATCCCAGTTACACTAAAGAAGTATATCAAATCTCTCGTATCAACAACTCCTCGACTGATAGAATTATAGTGAAAGTCTATTCCCAACATCTGCACTATATCATCCGACTTCCCTACGAATATGGGTAGCCTACTCAAGTAGTCAAATCCGTAGTACACAAAGAAGCAAAGAAAAGTGGCGAGTACAAATGCCACGATTTGGTTTTGTGAAAGCGAACTTGCAAAAATTCCTATAGCCACAAAAACTTGCCCTAATAATACTAAACCAAAATAGGAACCCAAGATAGCGCCACTATCTAAATCACCCACTGGACTTGCCAATTGGTAAACAGTGTAGTAGTAGAATGCCGTTGGTAAAATAGCCAATATCAATAGTAGGGTGCAAGCTAAATATTTCCCAAACAAGATTTGAAAGTCTGTTATAGGCTTAGTCGACAATAATTCAAATGTTCCGTTTTGATTTTCTTCCGCAAAAGACCGCATTGTGATCGCGGGTATCAAGAATATAAAAATCAAAGGAGCGATCTCAAATAATTGATCTAAAGTAGCATAGCCATAATTGAGCAGACTAGTATCTGGAAAAACCCAAATCACTAGCCCCAAAATCACTAGGAATACCCCAATAACGATGTAGGCTATCAGCGAACTAAAAAATGTATTTATTTCCTTTAAGAATATGCTATACATGCAATCTTACTTTTGCTTTTTTTTCCATGATCCTTTTAGGCTCACGGTTCGGTTAAAAACTAAACGTTCAGGAGTGCTATCATAGTCTGGCGTAAAGTACCCCAAACGAATAAATTGAAATTTGTCTTCTTGTTTCGCATTCGCGACATATGGTTCGCAATATGCCTTTTCCACTACCTTCAAACTGTCGGGGTTGAAAAACTCCATAAACTCTTTCCCTTCATGTGAAGTCGGCGTAGGATCTGTAAACAGACGGTCATATAATCTGACTTCTGCCGTGATGGCAGTTTCTTGATTTACCCAGTGCAGCGTACCTTTGGCTTTTACCCCAGATGTATCACTTCCACTACGACTCGCTTCATAGTAGGTCGCTTGAATCTCCGTAATCTTTCCATCCGCATCTTTAGTGCATCCCGTGCAATTCAAAATGTATCCGTTTTTCAGTCGGACATTTTTTCCTGGTGCCATTCGATAATATTTTTTCCCAGGATCTACTTCTTGAAAGTCTTCCCGCTCGATATACAATCGACCAGAAAATGGTATCTCCCTTGAAGGACTATTCTCATCTTCAGGATTGAGTACTGCGGTCATCATCTCCGTCTTGCCCTCAGGGTAGTTAGTGATGATTAATGACACAGGGTCGAGCACCACGTGTACACGCTGAGTCGTTTTGTTGAGTTCGCCACGCAGTATAGATTCTAGCAATTCCACTTCTATAACATTGTCGCGCTTAGCCAATCCTGTCGCCGCACAAAAATCCCGAATACTAGACGGAGTATATCCTCGTCGACGTAGTCCAGATATGGTGGGCATACGTGGATCATTCCATCCAGTCACAAGCCCTCCTTCTACGAGCTTGAGCAGTTTACGCTTACTCGTAATCATATAGGAAACATTCATTCGCGCAAACTCGATCTGACGAGAAGGGAAGATGTCTAACTTTTCTATAAACCAATTGTACAATGGTCTATGATGTATAAATTCAAGCGAACATAAGGAGTGTGTAATCTTTTCTATACTATCACTTTGCCCATGCGCGAAATCATACATTGGGTAGATGCACCAATCGTCTCCTGTACGATGATGTGTCTCCTTTTTTATTCTATAAATTACAGGATCACGCATATGCATATTAGGCGCAGACATATCGACCTTTACTCGAAGTACACGAGAACCATCTTCAAACTCTCCATTTTTCATTCCTTCGAAGAGTTGTAGATTTTCTTCTATACTTCTATTTTTATAAGGAGAGTCGGTACCAGGTTTAGTAGGGTAGCCTTTTTGCGTAGCGATTTCTTCTGCGGTGCTATCATCTACAAAAGCCAAACCCTTTTTGATTAGGTCTACTGCAAAATCATAAAGCTGCTGGAAGTAATCGCTGGTATAATATTCTCGCTCGCCCCAGTCATATCCCAACCAAGCAATATCTTTTTTGATATTGTCTACATACTCGGTTTCTTCCGTGGTAGGATTTGTATCGTCAAATCTCAGATTCGTGACCCCTCCATACTTTTGAGCCAAGCCAAAACTGACCCATATTGCTTTAGTATGCCCAATGTGTAAGTACCCATTTGGTTCAGGCGGAAAGCGCGTATGAATACGACCATCATGCTTCCCATTTCGAATGTCCTCTTCTATAAATTCTTCTATAAAATTTAGCGATTCTTTGTGCTCTGTCATGCTACTTTATTAAGTCGCCAAAGGTACTGCTTTTTTCATCAAATACCGAAGGGACGCCTTACACCCAAATCTCGTGAAAATAATAGAGGAGCACTAAGGTTTTCGAGCCTTATTTTGGGACTTTTTAAATCAAAAATCAGGCTTCTAAATCGTAAGAAGATGGTTTTTTGTTGGGGCCTTCCCACGCTGGAAAAGCGTGGGTCGTTATGTTCCAGGGCTCGCTAGTCAGCTCGGCCTCTCGTACCTCGAGTCTAGGTCTCCTTCGTCGACCTACCCTTGCACAGCACTAGTCCGAAAAAGAAAACTAATAAATTGAGTGACAGTAAGGTGAATGCACATAAATCACTCATGCTCGGGTTAATAAAGGTGCCCTACTGCTAAAATAAAAAAAACTACCCCATTTCTATGAGACAGATTTTTTTTTTAACGTAAAGTGTTGGTTTACTTACCCCTCCGTCATTTGGACGTTGTCCTCTTTGAGGTCTTGGTGCGTTCATCAATTCTTCTTTAGAGATAAAGCCATCTTTATCTGTATTGATTTGATCAAATCTGTCAACCATTCGGCCTCTTACTTCATCTTAGATATTTTGCCATCACTGTTAGTATCTAATCTAGTAAACATTTCTCCTCTGTCTCTGCCACCA
>CAYWOZ010000008.1:4494-33879 GCA_964458675.1 uncultured Saprospiraceae bacterium | reverse complement strand
AGGCTTAGACATACTTTTTTTGCCTAATTTGAATTTTAAGCGGACACCACTAGTTAAATATGATAATGTATACTCTGATGTAAGCTTTATTCTTTATAACGAAGAGTTGTTTCCAATGTTGAAATACCTTTTAAATGACCCTAAAGTAAAAAATAGAATCTTATTTGGGACAGATTTCTATGTTGTTTCTCAAAAGGGGCTTGATAAAGATTTGTATCAGAGGTTACGAAGTTATCTCGGTGAAGAATTGTTTAATCTTATTGGAGTGGAAAACCCAAAATCATATTTACGAACAAAATTATAATAACCCTTTACAGAATCCTACAGCCTAGCGCTGTGCAAGGGTAGGCCGAGGTACGAGGTCTAGACTCGAGGTACGAGAGGCCGAGCTGAATAGCGAGCTCTGGAACATAGCGACGCACTGAAATATATCCAATGCCTTTGTTGGCTTTGGATATATTTCAGTGGGTAGGCCCCAAATAAAATAAATGATTGAAGCTAAATTCTACAACTTGCCCGCAGGAACCTCTTGTAATAAAGAAGCCGTGTTCTGACGCTTTTCTCCAGAAAGGTAAGGCATAATAATAATGTTGCCCTCCTTGCTCACGGGAATAATGTCCAGCTTGTAAGATGGATTGAGCGACTGCAATAGTGCGAGGTCGATGTCCTCCTTCTCGCTGATCTCAGATAGTCTACCGTAGTCGTAGGTGAGCATCATCTGCGTGTACTGCTCGTTGTAGTCTGGATAATTTGGTCTGAGGTCGTAGAAGTGATAGTACTCCATCGTGTATGCCGCTGCGATAAACTTCTCGATATAATCTTGTGTCTGTCTCGGCAAGTATTTTTTAATCTTCCAGAAATTTTTGCTTTTTCCTTTTTTGATGGCGGAACGCATACGGCCGTTGCCACAGTTGTATGCTGCAATAGCCAGTGTCCAATCGTCGAACTCATCGTACAAATCTGTCAGATGCTTGAGCGCGGCATTAGTCGAACGATACGGGTCAGAACGCTCGTCCACGTAATCATTGATCTGCAATCCATGTGCACGCGCCGTAGCAGGCATCAACTGCCATAGTCCTCTTGCGCCCACTTTAGAAGCAGCGTGTGGCTTGAGCGATGACTCGATAACCATGAGGTACTTCAATTCATCAGGTAAGTTAAACTCATTGTTGAGTTCTTCGAAGATAGGAAAGTATAGTGCTGCACGACCTAGCGCTTGCTCGCTAGAGTTGCGCGCTTGGATGGTGTATTCCTTAATATAAGTTTTGACATTTTTGGTGAGCCTAACGTCTACGTCTAAATCCATTTCGCCAAAGCGTTCTATGATAATATTACTGGAGTATGGATCAGCGCCTAAGGCTGGTTCATTTACGGTGGCAAGCGCCTGTAAATGTAGCATGCAAACAAAAAGTAAGCAGGCTCCTGTGGAGAAGTAATTTGTTGATATGTTCATGATTCAAGGATGCAACACATTTGTGTCGCTAAAATTTTCGTAAACGGTTATGTAATCGTTTTTGCGTTTTTTATCCTGTAACGAAAGCAAACATAGAACAATAATCCCAATAAAGTATTGTCTAGGCCCAAGGAAAAATTCGTGCCAAAATTTAATTTTGCATAATGGACATAAAGGAAAACAAAGTGTAGTCTTTGTGCCTTGGGCTCAAAATCTGAATATTCACCTTAAAATCATTTTCGCCACTTTCTAACGGAATAGAAACGGCAGGCCCTCCATATAAGTTCGCTAGCACGGTATATATATCTGAGAGGTAGGCGACAACGGGATTATCTTGTTTACTCCCGATCTTCCAGGGGAACTCAGGCGCAGTAGGTAACACTATATAATCATAGTCTTCGAATATCTGGGCTAGACGCTCTGCTATGAGTCTTCTGGTCTTTTGTGCCTTTGTATAGTAGGCGTCATAGTAAGAAGCACTCAATACAAAGGTTCCTAACATGATGCGACGTTTGACTTCATCACCAAAACCTTCGGTACGAGATTGGCGGTAGAGCTGTTCTAAATTTGTGATCTCCTTGGCGCGATAACCATATCGTACCCCGTCAAATCTGGCTAAATTGGAGGAAGCTTCCGCGGTAGTCAATACATAATAGGTAGGCACAAGTAAATCTAGATATTCGAATGGAACTGCCTCCACTTCGCAGCCTTTATTTTTGACTTGCTCCAAAAACTGAAGGCTTTCTTTTTGGATGCGCTCGTCTATTCCTTCGGAGTGAAACGCTTCTGCGAAGTAGGCTACTTTTGTTTTTTTATTAGAGGCGTTTTGCACTTTTGGTTTGTCCACCGTCGTTGGATCATGGGCATCTTTACCGCTCATAATTTCGAGTAGCCTTTGTGCTTCATTCACATCATGCGTTATTACCCCAACCTGGTCGAATGACGAGGCATAAGCAATGATGCCATACCTTGATATACTTCCATAACTGGGCTTCGCACCCACCAATCCGCAAAATGCCGCAGGCTGTCTGACGGAGCCGCCCGTGTCTGTCCCAATAGAGGCCAAGCAGGTATCTGCCAATACAGCAGCGGCGCAGCCTCCGGATGACCCTCCTGGTACATGGTCGGGTTGCTCTGGGTGCTTGACTTGTCCATAGACGGAGTGGCTACTCGCCGAGCCCATTCCAAATTCATCACAGTTAACTCTACCAATAATTATAGCGTCTTCGGCTTCGAGTTTTTGTATCGCAGTAGCTGTATAGGTGGACACAAATCCTTCTAGAATTTTAGAAGCGGCGGTGCAGGATTTTCCTTCGTAGCAGATGTTATCTTTGATGCTGATTACCATCCCGTAGAGTTTTCCTTTCACCTCGTCTTTCTGGTCGAGTGCTTTTGCTTTTGCTCTCGCCTCTTCTTCGAATACTTCTATATATATGTTATTGCTTTTTGTTTTCTCGATTTGCTCCAGGTAGTATTCGAGCATTTCCGTGCAGGTGATTTTTCCTTCTTGGAGGTCTTGTAGGTAAAGTGTATAGGTGGTGTATCGAGGCATTTTGGTTTATTATTGTTTCTAAGTTTTTTGGTTTATTAGAGTTTTATTTTTGCTGCGCTAGCACTTTCTTTTTCCCCGTGAAAAAGAAACAAAAACCCTGTCAGACTGGTCACCCAGGCAGGCTCTCGGCTGTAAGGTTTCTTAACGCTTACACAAGCTAAAAAGTCTAAAGGCTTAAAACTCGCCCTGGGTAAAATATTCCATGTATTCTTAATCCCCTACGTTTAACGCGGTCTTACATTCTTGACATTCGATTGCTCGACCATAAAGCCTTCTGACGACTTTTCTTAACGCTTGCGACGCTAAAACCTTAAAGGCCGAAATTTATTCTCAATTGTAGTTTTAGCTTGTAATGTTAATGTTTTTTCTCAATTTTATGTGTATTCAAATGAGTAGAAAGAATATTAATTTCATAAGTGAATTTAAAGAAAACTTCATTTTGAAATATTCAAATCAGGTCTAGATTTTTTAAACGGACAAGGAGGACAGTCACCCCAAGAGATATTGGCGTCAGCGGTTTTAATGACGACCTTAAAAGAAAACCTTAGGAGTCACTAGAGTCGTAAATTGAAAAATAAGGCAAGGCACCAACTTGTACATGGAGGAAATTAGGAAAGCAGCCAATATCAAACTTGAATAGTTGAAATATAAACTATGGCCAAGTACAAACGGGTGTTTAACATAAGAACGTGACCTTGCGACTGTCCTAGACCCTGTCCGACTGGTCATCCAGGCGGGCTTTGTTTCTTTGGGGCAATGCCAAAGAAAGAGTAAGAAAAGAAATATAACTTTACTGGATCTAAATATTGGATTTGAGACAGAGTTGAACCTCCAATCGGGAATCATAAGTGCATGCAATAATTAAAGCATGAAAAACCTAACTCACTCCCCCTTCAACACCCCAATAACCTCTTCAAGCGATAACTTCCGCTGCTCCCCAGACTCCATATCCTTAAGCCCAAGCATACCAGACTCTACCTCATCTCCACCAACCACGACAACAAAAGGAACACCCATGTCATTGGCATATTTCATCTGCTTCTTCATCTTGGCCGGACTAGGATAGCAATCCGCAGCGATACCCGCTGAGCGAATTTGACGAACGGCATCGAAAGCGTATACATGTGCAGCATCATCAAGCGCGATGAAAAGCACTTGAATACCTTGCACAGTTTGTTCAGGGAAAAGACCTTGCTCCTCCATAACGTCGTAGATGCGATCCGCACCGAAAGAAACACCCACTCCAGAAACATCCTTCAGGCCAAAGCCAGAAGTCAGATCATCATAACGACCGCCACCACCAATGCTGCCCATGACCTGGTCAGGATAAGTTGCAGCGTCGTGGACTACTTCAAAAATACAGCCCGTGTAATAATTTAAACCCCTCGCTAGAGTGATGTCAAATCTAATTTTATTGAACATTGGCTTGAGGTCAAAGTACTGGTGGAAACTTCGCAATTCCGCAATTCCTTTTTGGCCCACCTCAGAATCTTTGAGTAAGTCTGATAGTTCGTCCAAGCCTTTTATGTCTAAAGCAGAAACAATACTAGCGATTGATTGCTCGGCAATGCCTCGCTTTTCCAATTCATTGCTAACACCTTCGATACCTATTTTGTCCAGTTTGTCGATAGCCACGGTCATGTCTATAAACTGTTCGGAAATACCAGCGACTTCCGCCAGACCCTGCAGTATCTTTCTATTGTTGATGCGGATTTCGACTTTGAGATTGAGCGCATGAAAAGCCTCATCAAAAATCTGTGCCAGCTCTGCCTCATACATCAAAGAAGTAGAACCCACCACATCCACGTCACACTGAAAAAACTCTCTGTACCTACCTTTTTGCGGACGATCTGCTCTCCAGACGGGTTGGATTTGGTATCGCTTAAAAGGAAATGAAATATCATTTTGGTGCATGACCACATAGCGTGCAAACGGCACGGTGAGGTCATAGCGTAGACCTTTCTCAGAAATATGTCTGGTGAGTTTTCTAGATTCTTTTGCTTCCAAAGCCTCGAGCCCTTCGGGCTTTAGTTTGTTGAAGTAGTCCCCAGAGTTGAGCACTTTGAAAAGTAATTTATCTCCCTCGTCTCCGTACTTACCCGTCAGGGTGGATAGATTTTCGAGAACGGGTGTCTCTATCGCCTGGTATCCATACTTGGTGAAAATCTGCTTCAAGGTATCGAAGATGTAGTTTCTTTTAGATACCGTAGCAGGGTCAAAATCTCGGACCCCTTTTGGCAAAGATGGTTTCTTCATTATCTAGCAGATTTGAATTGCTCCAAAAAGCGTATGTCATTTTCAAAAAACAATCGAATATCATTGATACCATATAATAGCATCGCTTGTCTTTCGATTCCCATTCCCCAGGCGAAGCCCGAATATTTTTTAGAGTCGATACCGCAGTTTTCCAGTACATTAGGATCCACCATTCCACAACCTAATATCTCCAACCACCCAGTTCCCTTCGTGATACGATAGTCATCTTCCGTTTCCAATCCCCAGTACACATCCATTTCTGCACTCGGTTCTGTGAACGGGAAAAATGATGGCCTCAATCTGATTTTTACATCTTTGCCGTACATCTCTTGCGCGAAGTAGAGTAAAGTCTGCTTCATGTCCGCGAAGGAAACATTCTCGTCTATATATAGCCCTTCCACTTGGTGAAACTGGCAGTGCGAGCGTGCAGAAATGGTCTCGTTTCTATACACTCTCCCAGGCGCGATAATTCTGATAGGTGGCTTCTCACGCTTCATGACACGCGCTTGCACAGAAGAAGTGTGCGTACGCAAAAGCATTTCCGTGCTGTTCTTTAGATAGTAGGTATCCTGCATGTCTCTTGCGGGGTGATCTTCTGGCGTATTCATCGCCGTGAAGTTGTGCCAGTCATCTTCTATCTCTCTCTCTTCTTCTACCGTAAATCCGATGCGCTCAAAAATATTGATGATGCGCTCCATGGTGATAGATAGCGGATGCTTACCACCGAGCTTCATCTGATTGGCTGGCGCCGTAAGGTCTAGACCCGAAGCTTCATTCTGCTCTGCCTCGGCATCTTGCCCATCTTTTAGTGACTCAAATTTATCCGCAGCCACTTGCTTCACCTCATTTACCAGCTGACCAAATTCCTTCTTTCTAGTGTTGTCCACATTCTTGATTTCACCGAAGAGCGGCTTCAGAATATTCTTGGTTCCGAGATACCGGATACGAAACTGTTCTACCGCTTCAGCACCTTGAGGGGCTGCGTTTTCTATTTCTTCCTTTATTTGCTTTACCTTGGCGAATATTTCCTCTGACATAAATCAATTGGTTACAATAATTGTAAAAACCCAAAGTTAAGTCTTTGAAGCGATTAAATCACCTAAGGCTAGGCGAAAGTCTAATTTTTATTAGTGTAAGAAAAAGTCATAATCAAGAATTAATTTCGACATTTAAGGTTTTAGCGTCACGAGCGTTAAGATGACCGAATGTTGCGAAGCAATAAATATCCAGTGGATATTTATAATGAGGAAACCGAGACAAACGTGTCGAGGCGAGAATAAACAAGGTGTTTTCACCGACTTTTAGATACTTCTAGCTGCCGCAAGTGTGCTGCAGTTCCCTCATTATTTTGATCTACTAGATCAAAATTGCTTCGCATCATTCAGTCTTAGCCGAGAGGTTTTTGTTACTTTTTCACGGGGAAAAAGTAAGTGAAAGAACAGCAGGCAAGGTTTCAAATCAAGTTAAAAACTCTTTATTTAAAGAAATTTATAAACGTTCTACTTTACATCCAAATACAAACCACACTGAACAAAATCCTACATAAAATCACACGCTACGAACTAATGCTCTTCTTCTGTGCAGTAGGAATGACGATGATCATCTATTCCCCCTACATCCTATCCAATGCACAAATAGGCCTTCTGGCTTGCGCACTATTCGACATCCAGCTCGACCCATTCCGCTTTCGCCTACACCCCCGACTAAAAGAAAACTGGTTCAAGTTCTGGAAGACACCCCTATTTTGGGTGCCCTCCCTGCTCTTTTTCATCGTATTAGTAGGAGCACTGTATTCCACCGACTTCCGCTATAGCTTTGAGCGACTGCAGCTTAAGCTACCATTTTTGGTATTGATATTTGCCTTTTTCTGCCTGCCAAGACTGACACGACGCTCCTATTTTGGCTTATTCTACTACCTAGTGATTTTGCTCTTTTTGACCAATCTGGGTATCGGAGCCAATTACTTGCTCCATTTCGAGGAGGTCAACTCGGCTATGGAGATGGGCCAGCCCATTCCGACTCCGCGCAATCACATTCGATATAGTCTACTCTTAGGCCTGGGAGTGCTATCGGGTTTTATCTTGGTGTATAAAAACTTCCACTTCCGCTGGAAGGCAGAGCGATGGATGCTGGCGGCCTTTAGCCTCTTCAATTTTATTTTTATACACATCCTATCGGTTAGAAGTGGCTTGATGGTGATGTATAGCAGTTTATTTATTTGGGTGCTTATATTTATGTTTACCCAAAAGCGATACCTATTGGGAATACTCACCTTACTGATAGTCGCAAGTGCACCGATCATCGCCTATCAAACTATTCCTAGCTTCAGGTCCAAGATCAATTATGCCAATTGGGAATTGCACGAATTTATGGTGGGTCGTACGAGCAAGAGTTCAGACCAGGGGCGTTGGCGCTCATTAGATGTGGGCTATGAGCTGTTCAAAGAGAACCCCGTGATTGGGGTAGGTGCAGGAGACTTCAAGCGAGAGATCTATAAAAAATACGACACCCTTTACCCCGATCTCCAACGAAAAATCATGCCGCACAACCAGTTCTTATTTGTTGCAGGAGGGAGTGGCCTAATAGGGTTGTTGATATTTCTGGGTGCATTTTTATATCCGTTTTTGGTCCGCGGCCACTATCGCAATCCCTTTTTCGCTATCCTCCTACTCACCTTTTTTCTATCTTTTTTGGTGGAGAATACCTTGGAGAATTCTATCGGTATCGGCTTCTTTTGCCTCTTTTTAGGGATGGGCCTTTCTTATCTGACAGGTCCCGATTCAGAACAAAATGCGACTTCATTTGATTAATATTAGATAGCTTTTTTGGGGCCTACCCGGAGCCTTTTCCAGCTGCTGAAAAAGCAGCTAAAAAAAGACCCCGCGTCGCTATGTTCCAGGGCTCGCTATACAGCTCGGTACTGCGCACTGACAGTCAAGAGAATATATGCGCAAAAAAGGGCGCATATATTCTCTTGGCTGTCCCCCTTGCACAGCGCTAGTCCGTTAGTGGAATCTGGATATGTAGTTCAGTAGCCATTGTAGGGAGAAAAAGGAACTACATAAATAGACAAGTTTTTAAAATGATTACTTTTGCACAAATTTTAATTAATTAAATACAAAATTTACCAATGAAATTAAACGTATTATTCACTGCTCTTTGCATGATTTTGGCATTCAACTTTGCTACTGCACAAGAGAAGAAAGGACTAGAATTTCCAGGTTTGGATAAGAGTCCAATGGATGCAGCGCACTACCCAGCAGAGTCTGCATATACCAATTACTTAGACGAGGATGATCCTAAGCGAACTCCTATCGTCAAGGTACTATATAGTAGACCTTACAAGAAAGGGCGTAAAGTTTTTGGAGAGCTTCAGAAGTTTGGCGAAGAGTGGAGAGTAGGCGCTAATGAGTGCAACGAAATTACTTTTTACAGAGATGTAGTTATCGATGGCAATGTTATTCCAAGAGGCACCTATTCTATGTTTGCGGATTTACATGCAGACCATTGGATGCTCAAGTTTTCAAAGCAATTATTCATTGCAGGAACTAGAGATAGAGACAAGACGCAAGACTTTGTAACTACTAAGGTGATGACTTCTAATACATCTAGCGAAGTAGAGCAGTTCACTATTGGTTTCCAAAAGATTGACGAAGGAATGGTGCATTTGATCATGCAGTGGGACAACACAGAAGTACAGGTTCCTATCAACTTAAATGCTCCAAATCTTGCAGGTGAAGACAAGAGTCCTATGGACCTAGCGTATTACCCAGCACGTTCTAAGTATCAGAATTTTTTAAAGCCAGAGGAAGTAGATGCTAATCAGCCAAAAATGAGAGTAACTTACTCACGTCCTCAGATGAATGGCCGTAAAGTATTTGGAGAGTTATTGAAGTACGGAGAAATGTGGAGATTGGGTGCCAATCAAACTACCTTGATTACTTTCTACGAAAATGTAAACATCGGTGGTACAGATATCAGAAGAGGTACCTACGGATTATTCGCAAAAGTCAATGAAGGCAATTGGGAGATTATTGTACATACTAATACTAGATCTTGGGGAACATTCAAACACGATGATGAAGATAATGTAGTTACGATTACAGCCCCTACAGCAAAGACACCAACTACATTAGAAGCTTTGTCTGTTACTTTTGAAGACAAAGGAAATAAAGCAGTAGACGTTATATTCGGATGGGAAGATACGATGGCGAGATTGCCTGTAACATTCAAGTAAGAGGATTACGAGACATATTATGAATAAAGCTCCTCCACCGCGAAAGCGGTGGAGGAGCTTTTTTGTTGTCGATGTTTGGGGCTTTAATTTATCGTGATTTCTCTCATTACTGATTTGAAGCGTAGAGCACCCTCCGAGTTCTCGGAGCAGGTATTTTCAGAGTTTAAAACAGTTTTTACTCTTACGATGGGTTTTACTTATCGCTGTCAAAACTATATTCACTTCGTTTTTAGCATCAAAAATCTAGCGGCACCCATAAAACCTGAATACGAAACAGAACTCTACAGCTACGTGGGAGGTATAGCAGTTAAAAGGAAGAAATTCAGTGAAACATCAAAAAGAGTTACTCCCATTTAGGAAAAAATTACTGGAGGTGAAGGATTTGGGATTGAGGCATTGGAGAGTTTGTGCGGGGGTCATACCTGATAAAATGGTACAAGAATCCAAAATGACAAAAAGGTTAATTTCTGTTTAGAATAGGATCTGTGACTCTAGTCCGAAAACACGAAGCCACCTACTTTCAGTAAATGGTACTTGAATTTGTCAAGCTTTTTTTAATCCGTTCACGTGATTTTGCAAGATTCTATGTTGGTTCAAAAGAGTCTGATGCACTAATTGGGCTTTTGAAAACAGTTCTAAAAGTTAGAAACCTGAATTATTGGAAAAATTATTTAAAACAAAACTTAAAATAATCAGTAAATTTATCCAAACTAAACACCGTCTAATGAAAAAGCCTATTTTATTACTTAGTCTATTATTCTCATTCATACTAATATCCAAGACCCAAGTCTTTTTTCAAGATACCTTCGGTCCCAAAGGAAGTCTCGCTAACAAAGTGTTTAGCACCAATGATTACGTTTTTCTCAACGACGGAAAATATACTTATCGAAGCGAGGATGGTATAAGTTGGGAAAAACAAAATATAGATCTACAAGACTATTCAGTGCACGAAAATACTATCGTTTCCTTACAAGGCGAAACCAACGATTATACTTTGCTTTTTAGCTTAGATGCAGGTACCACATGGATCGAAAAGAAATTAGACTTCGACCTAAGACTTACCGATATTGCCATTGACGCCAATAATATTGTAGTAAGTGGTGATGGTTTTGAAAATAGGTTATGGAGAACAAATGATTTTGGAGAAACTTGGATCGAAGAACTTCCATCGATTATTTCATCAAACCACTTATTTTCTAGAGGGGATAAAATATTCTCAACCAATACAAAAGAAATTCTTTGGTTCAATAATGCTAACCAAGATTGGGAACTTTTAACAACTCCGGAATTAAATACGCATGAGTACGTAGTAGACATATTCGTCCTCAATACAAATGTCGTTTTTTCTACAGATGAGGCCGTTTATAGCAGCCAAGACTTTGGAAGTAGTTGGAGTATGGAGCTTATTCCGAGTTGGAGCGGGAATATTGATTTCGCCTACAATGCAGGCATACTTTATTATACAAACTATAGTGGTAATCTTTTTCAATCTCTTGATTTTGGAAAAAAATGGACAGAAATAGATTCTATACGTTTAGATGGAACAGTGAACAGTGTGCACTATTTTAAAGGACACTTATATTACCCCAGTTTATTTTTTGGACTATTTAAGTACAATATAGTAGAGCAAAAATATTCCTTACAAAATGATGGGTTAACATCTGGTAAAATTTGGGATGCTACTATTCAAGCAGATAGTATCATTTGGGCAGCAACTAGCAATGGCTTATTTAGATATTCCATCCCTCAAAACAAATGGGAAACGATAGCAAGCATCGGTTTAGAACAAGCACTAATGACTTATGTGGGAGCAAATGACGATGGTGTAATAGTTTGTGAAAATCCTATTATCAGCAATAGTACCTCCTATAATTTATCTACAGATTTTGGAAGAACTTGGAAAACACTATCATCTAGCAATAATCCCTTAGCTCATAGAATAGAGACTATGTTTGTATCAGATAGTGCCCTTTATGCATATCTTGCAAATGGGCTCATGAATATCTCACTTGATCTTGGAAACTCATGGAATTTATTCCCCGAATTTTTAGGTGCAGATCAACATGAGATTGTTAAGTTTAAAGGAAAAAAATGGTTGTGCGGAAGGCGAAATATTTATTCCTCAATTGATGACTTTATAACCTATGATACGTTCGATTTAGGTATTAAAAACCTTGCTCTTTATGCGGTAGAGGATATAATGTATTTGATGACACAAGACGAAAATCATGACAACATCCTTTACTATACAAGTGATGGCGAGAATTGGACAATCTCCAATTGGGACCTAAAGACTCTATTTGAAGGTAGTTCGTATCTTAACAATAGCAAGGTTACTTTCTTTACTGAAAATAATATTCAATATTGCAGCTACGGATTATTTGGGCTTTTTGCTTCTGAAGATGGAGGTTTAAACTGGTATAAAGTATCAGATGGATTTAATTCCGTTAGTCTCCTCAAGCAAGATGATCTCCTTTTTAGATATGGCGTCGGACTTGAAAAAGTAAACATAGACTATAATTCATTTTCTATCAATCCTGAATTTGAATTAAATATTTATACTGAAAATGCATCAGGTCACAAGGACTCTATTACTTTAGGTTACGATCATGAAGCAGACGACAATATCAATACCGTATTTGGAGAATTTGAACTTTTAGGCACTCCTTATGATGAGTCTTTTGAGGCTCGAGCAGCGTTGTACGATTACTATGCTGAGACGAGTTCACCGTTTGGCTTCTACTACCCTAGCACACAAGAAACAAAAAGACTGATTAGAGAGAAAACTTGCGACAATTCCTTCAACTGGGAGTCCTCTGCATACATGCTTTCCGTAAAAAGCAATAATCTCCCGATCACCATAAGCTGGGACAGCACGCTAATTGATGATCAATGTAATAAAATGACACTCATAGATTGGCTACCTGGGGGCTGGTTTGATGTAGATGGAGGCTCTATTATAGACATGAAAGATAAATCCCGTTACACATTTTCAGAAACCAAGCACAGAACAATTTCTGGTCAAGATACACTCTATAATTTGTTTTTCACTTTTCACTCTACACCAGTCAGCACTTCTAATCTGCAGCGTAGTTCACGCGCCTTTAACATTTATCCCAACCCAGCTAGTGATCGCATCTTTATCAAAACTTTGGATAAAGATACAAACGCAAATCTTGACTATAATATCGAGTTTTACAATAGCCTTGGTCAATTGTCACTAAGCACTAAATTTTCTCCTGAAATTTCCTTACAGAGTCTTAGCGATGGTTTATATTACTATAGGGTTACGCGAAGCGATACGCTTCTACAATCTGGAAAGATTTTTAAAGAGTGTAGATAGGTGCTAGAAAGTAAGAGCTAAAAATTTGGAGCTTAGTACAGGAAATATAAATGATAAAATGGTTAAAAATAGCTATGTCAAAAGGAGTGCTGAAAGCAGATCCTTCCCGTGTCTGCTGCCGCGAGACATGTCCCTATAAAAGCGATAGGTGCAACCCATAGGAGTTCTGGTGTGTAGCTAAAGACAAATATAAGTGTCACTCCAACGGAACTTTAAATTTTGTTTGTTGATGCTATTAAACTACGCTGTAGCTTTGATGTGCCGATTTATAAAAAAAAGGAGAAAATTGATATAGAATTTTTCTTAGGCGTCAATAATCCACGACTAAGGTATTGAATTTACTTAAAGACTAACTCAAAATTTCGAAAAATTTCGACGACTATTTGAATAGCTTGCCCTTATACCTCGGGAGGTAAATAGAGGCGTTCTCATGCAAGCGGTTGCATGATTTCGATTGTGACTCCATCGTCTCCTTTGATTGTTATTTCTCCATTCATTTGCTCCACTCGTTGCCGCATATTTTTGAGACCATTACCGAATTTGTTGGTTTGTTCACTAAAGCCAATTCCTTCATCCACAATGTGGATATGAAGAAAATTCTCTTCTACTCTAAATGAGATACTTGCTTTTTTAGATTTACTATATTTGACTGTATTGTGCAGTGCCTCTTTGATGATAAGAAAGAGATTTCTACGTTTTTCTCCTGTGAGTTCAATATCGCTGATGTCCCCTTCGACATTAAATGACAACTTTACATCATAAGGTTCTAAATATTCAAAAGCAAATCGTCTACTATACGCGATGAGATTTCGTAATGTGTCGAATCCTGCATTCATCGCCCATATGATCTCAGACATATTACTGACCAATGATTGACTATTTTGTACGATTTTGTTGAGTTGGGTTTTGTGCGCCTCATCTGGTATTTTCCTTTGGAGTTTTTGGGATAAAAATTTAATCGTAGTCAATCCTCCTCCTAGGTCATCATGCATTTCTCCAGCGATACGCGTACGCTCGGCGTTGAGCGCGTTCAGAGTTTTCAATTTGCTTTCTACCTCACTCTTACTTAATGACTCTTCGAGTACTTTCTTTTTGAGTCTATAATTATTAAAAAGTAAAAATCCAACAGAAGAGAACAGGCCAAAAATAAAAATGGATACCCATAGAAATATTTTCTGCGAGCGCAATTCATTTTTTAGTTCCGAATTTTGAAATTTTTCCTCAATTTCTTTTATTCTACCATTAAACTCCAAATTATCTGCATCTCTTAAATTTTGTGAAGACAGACGAGAATAATGCAAAGCAGAATCTGGCTCATTCAAATGAACGTAGCACTCAGATAACCATCGATTATATATTGATATGTTATCCAAGGATTGAGCAGATGTAACCTCAGTACTAAAACTCTGGAGAATTTCTAATGCCTTAGCGTGTTCACCTTTTATCATATATCCATTGGAGGTATTGGCTTTTAGTAGGAATTCATTTTGAGCGTACGTTTCATTACTTATTTTACGCGCTAATTCGAGTCCCTTAAGGTTAGTTTCTATAGAGAGGTCAATCGTTTCTGGAAAGTAAGCACAATAAGACGCAAAAAAACATAATATATCGAGATGCAGATGCTTATATCCTTTATCTTCAAGCTTTTGTATCAATGATTGCCAAGGCTCAAAATCTTTATCAGGAATTTTATTTGCTAAACTTGCTAAACGAAATTTTCTTTTCAAAAGTAAAAATTCACTCCACAAACAATCCAATTCGTCGTAGCAAATAGAGCTATATTCATTAACATATTGGTTAATTAATGAAGCGTCATTAGAATATAATAAGAGGTAATTAGAAATTTTCTTGTAGATTTCAGAACGCAATTCTACGGGTATATTATAGGTTAGGGCTTTTCTAAAATTAAAAAACGCCTCGTCATCCTTGACCTTGTTTGATTTTAAAAAATATTCCCCCTCGAGCATATAATATAACACAGAGTCTATTGTAGTTTTTACACTTGAAAACTGCAATTCTTCTGTGTTATAAGATTTTTTATTGAGGCTTACATATTTTTCAAGTAAGTCTAGGGTGGAGCTACTCACTCCTTCTCCCCACTGATCTTTGCAGATTTGAAAATTATTCTCCCGTGTACATTGAAGAATCTCTTCAATTTGCGCCAAGCATGGAACATTGAATAATAATCCAAATAATAGAAATAGATATTTTACTAAACCCAACGATATTTGCAGATTTGGTTGGCGCCATTGAAATTTATTAAAGTGCCTTTATTGTTCTTACGTTCTAATAAAAGGTCATTTATTTTCTTTGTGCCAGTATTCCAAATAGCACATGGTTCATCGGATTTTACAAGAAGGTCTCTTTTAAATTCAGATGATTCACGATTTTGATTTGTCGATTTTGATTTTTTAATGACATCGATTTTAATTAAATGATGATGCACATTGTCTTCTTCAGTTATTGCATCAATCATAACAGGATCACTGTCACCAAAAATATATTCGTAAGAATTAGAATAAGAATATATCCTCATAATTGAACATTTTGATTTACTATTTGAAGAGCATTCTAACTTATTGTCTTGTGTTACCTGAGGTGTTATTGTAATAATCATCAATCCATCAGCATCTATTGGTTCAGTATGAATCAATTGTTCTATTCCAGATTTTAGCATTAATGTAATCACATGGTCTTTAGCTGTTAGTTTTTTTTCATTCATAATTATTGTGTTATTATTTTTTTATTTATTAAATATATGTGTTGTGCTATACTAAAAATTTTCTTTCTTCGATGTATTGTTTAAGATATGGAAAAGGCAAAAAACAATCGTCAAAGATAAGCCCTTACAATTCTCTGTAGAGAATATCTCAAGTAAGTGTGCTTATTAGTAGGAAAATGAAGTCAAAGCGATTTGTAAGACCCTTCGTTTTTTACAAATGTGACTCTTATTCATCAAAAAGCACGCCTACAACTCATGGATCAATCCATAGAATTAATAAAGTGTTTGTTATGTTTTTCTAGGTAATCAGTTTTGACTCAGTTTCATTTTCGTGCTTAGGTTGAATAAATTTTTTTGATTTTTTTCAAAATTATTTTGCATCTTTTCTCATACATGTTCATGTTGCGTTTTCACTAAGATAGCTAGAAAAATCCATTATCAAGCATATAACTTTTGTTATACGTATTATATTTACTTCTATAATTAGTCAATAAAAAGGAGTATATAATAATGCATCACAAGCTACAAATCAGGTCTTCTTTTTCCCTGACACAATGAAGATGTTACTGTATGTCACAGTCTTAGGTGATTTTATGTGTTCTAAAAATTCTTTAAATACCCATTTGTTTGCTAAGTATTTTTCAGGGGCTAATACTTTAAAATTCTGTTCCAGAATATTTATTTTTCTTTTCCAGCTTTCAAAAATATCATCTGGAGGGGTACCCAATATTTGATGATAAGGCAATATGGATACTTTAATATCCTCTTGTTTAAAACCAGCATTGATAAAATAAGTGAATAATTTTCTTCCAATAAATGGATCAAAGCCCGTTTTTTGAATGATTTGTAAAACATTATTTAGACCCAATTCAAACGCTGGACTCATTGGGTAGTGGAACAGGCAGTTTCCATCAATATCTGCAATAACCAAAGTTCCATTTTTCTTTGTTATTCTTTTCATCTCTTTTATGGCTTCCTCTGGTTTTTCTAGGTATTCAACTAAGAACCTTGACCATACAAAATCAAAAGAGTTGTCCTTAATATTTGTCATATTGTAAACTGAGCCAGAAGCATAATCAATATTTGTAATGGATCTTTGTTTGTCAATTTCTCTTGATTCATTTATTCTTAAATCACTTCTGTCAAAACCAGTAACACTTGAGTCCCGACCAACTAATTCCGACATTATTCTTGTAGCTTCACCACTTGCGCAACCTACATCTATCGCTTTATCTCCTTCTTTTATACCTCCTGTCAATAAATGCAGTTTTGTTTCATCCGAATTTGTTTTTAATCTTATTCGATGGCCTTCTTTTGGTGATTCCATTAGGTATTTCTTATTTTCCATATTCTTATTTTTCATTTATCTTGATAATCTTTGGTTATAAAAATCTTCTAAAAATGCTGTTGCTTGGTAAAAACCTCCACCTTCAGCCTCTCCATTTGAATCTCTCTTTGCTAATGATAAACATTTGTATTGCTTATTTGGATTGACACCAATTTTTTTTAAAATATTTGTTATTTCTTGATTGCACATTGTAACCAAGAATGATCTATCAATTTTCAAGTAATAATTACATATTTCAGATAAGAGGTTCTCTATTATTTCTTTTTTCTCATCACTAGATGCATTCTGAGTAAGGTAATAGATGTTGAATTTATTGAAGTAATAAGATAGGTTTAATCCTACAGAAGAATCTTCTACTGAGGCAATCGCTACTATTTTGTCTTCTTTTTTGGTATAAATAAAATTTCGATTTCTTTTTAAATCGTTTCTTGAAAAAGCAATTTTAGTTTTTGGCAATAGTAAGTCCTCTTCTTTCAAAGCGTCGGAATCAATTATTAATGGCGGCAAATTAATTTTTAAAAGCGCTGCTATTTCACTTAATTCAATTTCACTTTCTGCTATTTTAGATGGGTAATTCCGGTTGACTCGAATATTCTCACTTATTTGGGCAATTTTGAATTCAAAGTAATCGAATTGTTCGTAGAGGAATGAGTTCGGTATTTCCTGGAAGTATTTACGCATTGAAGTAAACATCAGTTCTGGCGCAAAGTTATTTGGTCGCCAATAAAATTTTGTGAATTCTGATTCGGGATTTCGACAAAGCCATTTGCAAGTATCTAATAATACTTCAATCATTCCTTTTGGATTCCTTTTACTTACCATGTGCTGAAAAATCCAAGTAGATTCATAATACAAGATTAGAGAAAGAGAATTGGTAGCTGTTCCATCATTAGCTTTTCTTAGATTTGTGTAATTGATATCTTCACCGCTATTTATCAAGCTATTCCAGGTTTCCTTAATCTCATCCAGGTTATCTTCTAGCGACTTTAGTTTCTGTTTATACAGAAAATTAGCCTCTTTGTAAAATTGCCATAATTCATTAAATTTAAAATTCTTAGTTATTTTCATTGGTTTCTTTATAGAAGGTTATGTAAATGCAGAGGGGTTGTATTCAAAAACATGCGTAAGCATATTTGAGGGGAGTTATGCAGGTAATTTTTAATAAAAATTGTACTGACTAGGCTTAGGTGATAATCATATTTTGAAGTTTCTTAGTGATGTTGTACTTCAAAATTTTACACATCTTTTCATCATAGTGTTTAGCCACTTCTTTATATCCTTTGGATTTGAGATGGATTTCATTGTCCCAAGAATTGACATGAGGAAACTTACCTCTAAGGTCGACATGATGAAAATTGGAGTATGTTTTACTTAGACGGGAGAGCATATCATTGAACTTATCAATCAACATCTTTATGACCTCATTTTGTTTATTGGATTCGGTGATTGCTTTGGCCCCCATTGCCGGTAAAATCCAAGGGCCAGATAGTTTGATTCCCACAAAGTTATACCCTTTGCCTGTCACCTTGGCGTAGTCATATCCATCCATGAGTATGTGACAGGCTGGGTTTGTATTAGCTACACTCTTAATCATAAACTCAATGGACTTTTTCATGTAGTCAAGCTTAGCATTGAAGATTTTATGATTCAAAAGGCTCTCTGATTTTGCATTCTTATGATTGAGATATTGAATAAGGTTTTGACCTACGACATCGTTCCCTCCTGCACTAAAAAGGAAAAATTTTGGCTTTAGCTTCCTCAATGCAGTTAATGTCATTTGTAGTGATGTTGGTCCTTGATGTTCAATATTGTTCTCATTCATTTTGTAGCTAGTGCCATAGATCATATTTTCTAAGGTGTCCCCATGTTTAGCAAAATTTTTGACAGCATACCCTTTTTTGACAAGGTGATCTATTACATCTTTTTTTAGGGGATAATTGAACCATGAATCCCCTTCGGAGACGATTATCAAATCTTGCGGATAATTGGATAGCAGTCTTTTTTCAGATAATTGATTAGTTGCGAACTTTTGTTCTTGGATTGTTATTGACATTGGTATATTTTTTATGGAGATTTAATTAATAATTGATATAGTAGCTTTTCGATCTTCTACTCTGTCCTTAACCTTTGAGTAGGTAGGTGGTCGACAAATACTATTCGAAAACTTAAGATGTGGTGTTTCTATACCATATTCTTGGCTTATAATATCTTTTACAGATTTCCACCTTTCATAGCAGATTTGTTTATTTATGCCAGCTCTATCCTTTTCGTCGCAGAAGATTTCAATGTTGACTTCTGCTGGTTTGTTTTTTCTCAAAAATTCAATTAGTTCATCTTTTTCTTCCTCCCAAAAATCTGACTCATTGAAATCAAAATGTACCTCCTTAGAATTGCAATTCTCTTTTGCTAAAAGACTTTCAAAGGCTGGCATGAAAACTTCTTCAACAGCTTTTTTACTCCAACAGATTATATTGTCTATATCCTTCTTGTGGAGATATCTAGACATTACAACCTCGTTCTCGTTTTTACTGACTTTAAATAGACGTTTAAACCCTTCTATTTTTGATTCAGGTTCGCTGTTCTTATTATGCACATTGGTTTTAACGCAATCATCTTTTTCGTTTTTGTCTTTTTCTGTTTCAGGTTCACTGTTCTTGTTATAAACGTTTAGTTCAACGTAATCATCTTTTTCGTTTTTGTCTATTTCTAATTCTAAGATGGTCTTGTTGGCAATAACATTACTCGTAAATATTGATTGAGTGGCAGCATTAATTGTAGCGTATAAACTGTTAGTAGGTTCTAAGGGGTCAGATTCAATAGGTGAATTCAAAATGGTAACCACCAGTATTTTCACATCACAAAAATGACTATTCCTAACTTTTACCGCTTCCTTATATATTTCATAAGTTGTTTCATAAGCTACGTTATCATATACGCCACCATCCATATAATTGTGAGAGCCTATCTCCTCTGATTCACTGATAATAGGAAACATCTCACTGAGTGAAATGCCTTTACCTACAGTAAATGCATTGCTGCCATTTTCATCTATTAAAGAAAACATATTTTGTGCGTAACCGATATCATATTTATAAGGAGAGTAGATCGCTTTTTTACCAACCGAGACATTATAGGTCATAGGTGTGAAAATAATGCTTGTAGAATCGTACATCATTTCGTCCCAGTTTAATTCTAGATAATTTTTACCATGATAACTTTTAGGTTTAACTTTTTTTAGTTGTTTCCATTCTTCATTTATTAACCATTCGTTTCTGGAATTTTCTTGACTAAAAAATGGAGCGTACACCGTCCTAAATAATGCTGGAGATATATAATCATGTTGATACAGTTCTTCAGCAATATTAGAAATGGAGCCATCTTTAGGAAGATTTCCAAATTTTTTCATTCCGAGGTAAAAGCCTGCTCCGTTTGAACTTCCTGAAATAGTAGTAATATTAAGAATTTTAGGCTTTGGTATGGCTTCATTTATTTTGGCTAGTGTAGTAAAGAATGCACATCCCGCTTTGGAGCCGCCACCTTGCCCATTTATAATCAGTATTGTATTGTTTTTGTCATCTATATTTTTTTGAAACCATTGTAGTATTCCACTACTCAGCATTTCTCTTTGAGTTTTAGATACATTTGTTTTGCTGTTTTTTTTAGGAGCGCAACCAAGGATCAAAAGCATGGGGATCAAAATGCCAGAAAATCTAAACACCTTATTTATAATATTATTGATATAATTTTTATTATTGTTCAGTGCATTTAAGAGATAAATTCTGGCAATTCCTAATCCATAAATAAGCCATCGAATCAATAAAATGAAAGCAAGCAAAATGTCAAAGGTTCTATTGATTCCAAAAAACAAAAATGACAAGAGTCCACAAATTGTAATCAAGAGATAAACCATCCAAAAGAAAACCTTATTTCCTATTATGCGCTCAGTCCAGTGCAAACCGATTTTTGCAGTCAAAAATTTAGTTATACCTTTTGCTATATTTTTTATCCAGTGGTTTTTAAATATTTTCAACCAAGTCCATACAAGTACGAAAAAGAAAATAGCAGTCAATAGTATTGCTTTTAAAATTTCATGTTCTGCTAGGAAAAGTTGTATATCGCAATTGTCAGTCCAACTAAAACCAATTCGATAAATAAGAACTTGATAAATCAAAACTAAAAGGGTTGCTATAAATAACTTTGCAGCTAAAGCTTTTGATCTAAATCTAGTTTTTCCATTATTGTCATTTTCTGCAAATATGAATCTTGATATTATTAGTGTAAAAATAATTAGAGCAATGCTCAAGATTTTACCAATATAGAGATTGACATAATCAATTATTAATTCAAAAAATCTGTCGTTTGTTGATGCATCTCCAATTCCGTTGCCCCAGTTCATGACTAATATAATCAACCAATGCAGAGCAAGATAATTGCAAATAAAATAGTTGAACAGCTTCATCTTTGGACTTAACTTATTGAACTCATCGTCTCTTGTTATGATATAACTAGCTAATAAGCAATACATACCTATTAACAATGTTGAAGTGGCGTTGCCTTCAGTCTCTATATTATAAAGAAACAAATGACTGGCTTGAGGGAGCATCATTATGCTTGCAATAAGACTAAATGCAAGAACAAAGGAAGTAAAGTTGGAGACTTGGCGATTTAATTGAATGCCTTTTGGGTTCTGTATTTTTTTCTCAAATTTTCTTTTAGAAGTATCCATATTATGTTTTTTGAAGTGACGTGATTTCTATTTCTTTTTGATCTAAAAACTGACAAAACAAAATTGAGACTAAAACAGGTATCTTACTATATAACATTTGTTATACGCCTAGTGGATGGTCAATTAAATACTTACTTTAAACCTTGCATCTAACAAAAGTTATACTTCATTATCTGCTAATTCACTTCATCTTGTGCTCATTACATACTTAAAAGAAAATGGTTTGGGAATTTTCTACTATTTCTTTTGCCCACTATCTTCGTTAAAAAACTTCACCAATGCTAAGGCATTGCTTCACTTTTTTGCCTCGATATTGACCAAAATAAAGCCGTATAAATTGTCCCAAACCAATTTCCATTGAGTTTAAAAAGATTAGAATTAATTAACACATATGAGTAATTTAGCATTCTTAAGAAATTATAAACCTATTAACCAAGCGGCAGTTATGAATGACCCCATCAGAATAGCTATCATAGAAGACATGAAAGAAATAGCGCTAGAGCTAAAAGAGCATTTCAATGAAACAAAAGGTACGACATGCGAACAGGTGTATCACAATGCAGAAGAAGCCATCGCTTTTCTACCTGTAAATCCACCAAACATAGTGATCGTAGATATAGGATTACCGGGTATATCAGGAATTCAAGCTATCATCTCATTGCGAGAATTACTACCGGAAACTGAGTTTTGTATGTTTACGGTATTTGAAGATGACGATAAAATATTCCATAGTATTAAGGCGGGCGCAAAAGGGTACATACTCAAAAATTCTAACCCCGATAAGATTGTAGAATCTGCTAAAGATCTTTATAATGGTGGGTCACCAATGAGCCCCAGCATCGCTAGAAAAGTTATTGAATCCTTTACAACTATTAGTTCAAAAAAAGAAAACGTAGCCACCAATCTTCCACTCACAAATAGAGAATTTGAATTGTTAAAGGTTTTGGCTGATGGGCTATTGTATAAAGAAATTGCAATTCAATTAGGTATCACTGTAGGCACTGTGAAACAACATATTCACAAAATATATCATAAGCTGCAAGTAAATAATCGAACAGAAGCTGTAAACAAA
This sequence comes from uncultured Saprospiraceae bacterium, assembly GCA_964458675.1. Taxonomy (GTDB): domain Bacteria; phylum Bacteroidota; class Bacteroidia; order Chitinophagales; family Saprospiraceae; genus JALZVN01. The sequence continues at coordinate 11,170 of CAYWOZ010000008.1, read as the reverse complement.
TATCTTAATCGGTAATTAGTATGCCGTTAAGCTTCCTTTAACTTTTTCTGTGCCATCTTTTTTATTAGATTGTGGTTAATATCCCTCCACTGGACGGATCAAAAAGAAACCATCTTCGCCTTGCTTCTGATATAAGGGCATCAAGATACGGCCGTCTTCTTTGGCGGTAATGACTCCATGCTTGTCGTTTGCGAGTAGCTCTCCAGCTTCGACAGACTGAAAATTTTTGAAGCCAGGATGCATCACAAAATCATCACCGACTTCTATCGGATGGACGTATAATAATTCTGACATCTTTGGAAGCTTGGCCGAGTATTCTTTGAGCATATTATCATGCTTGCTTTCTACATCATACTGCTTGACACATTGGATGGTGCGAAGACAATTGGTGATGGCTGCGATAGCCCTGTTGACAGAGAGCGGTTCGTCGTGCTGCCCAGATTCAAAAGTAACAGCAGATATTTTTCTGTCAAAATTGTCTTGCACAAAATAGTGTAGCGTCGTACCTACAATTCCTTTGAGCAATCCTTTGATAACGGGTGCGTGTAGCTCCAAAGCGATTTTTTCACTGTCCTTATCTTCAGCTGGGAGCGTAAAAATACCCCCATGAGCAGTGGTAGTATGCAAGTCTAGCACAACCACTTTATCTGGTTGATACGATTCTATTTCTTGTTTTATAATGTGTAAGAGTGTTTTTAATTCTTGAAGCTCAGGAGCTAGTTGCTCCATCGTTGTTTCTTTTACTAAAGCTACATTGTTGAGTGTCCATTGCCTATTGAGATCTTTTTCTATAAAGCGTACTCCTTTTTCGTAGGCCTTCAAATTTCCAATAAGTCCAAGAAGGCGGCCACAAAAATGAAAATCAGGATTTCGGCTGGGTTCAGATTCCAAAGCAGCGAACATAGCTTCTAGTGCTTTTACGCCAGCGGGCTCGTTCCCGTGCATAGCACCAAATGCGATTACTAAAGTTCCTTTTGTATGACCAGTATATCTACCAATTATTCGCTCCATTCTCTTTTTCTCCTTTATTTTTTGCCATCACTCCACAGCCACAAATGCCTAGATACAATAGATCTATAGGGTCTCCAAGCTTCCGCTATACTTTTCATTTTTTTAATCAACTCTCTTTTCTCTTGCTTGAGTTTGTAGCGTTTTATCATGGCAGTTTGGACTCCAAAATCTCCGCTTGGAAAGATGTCTGGCCGCTTGAGAGAAAAGAGTAAAATGATTTGGGCAGTCCACTCACCAACCCCCTTTACTTGGGTAAGGAACTTTATGATCTCAGCATCATCCATGCTCTCCCAGTCTTTATGCTCGAAGTCGTTCTTCAGGGCAAAAGCAGCGATATTTTTGATATAGCTTGCTTTCTGTTTGGAGTAGCCCACCGCTCTAAATTCTTCTATCTCCATTTCAGCTACAATTTGTGGTTGTGGATAGGCATCATCGAATAATTCTATAAAGCGCCCAAATATTTTTGCCGCTGCTGCACCATGCAATTGCTGATACGCTATCGTTCTGACTAAGTCAAAATAGATGTCCCCCGTATGGTTTGAAAGGGGCAATTCCTGATTCGTATCCAAAACAGGCTTCAATTTGGGGTCTTTTTTGATTAATTTCTTGAAAATAGCATCCATCGCCTAAAAATAGGAAAGACATGGCGAATCTGGTGGCATTAAATCCAATAATGCCCTATTTTGGATAAAATACCCCCAAATCCAATAGAACCAGGCGAAGTTTACCTTGTATATTACTAATTAAGTTGTTAACTTTGCCGTCCCTTAAAAAAGGGCTTATTAAATACATTCAATTATACCGCGATGAAAAGAACATTTCAGCCTTCAAGAAGAAAAAGATCTAATAAGCACGGCTTCAGATCAAGAATGGCAAGCAAGAACGGACGTAAGCTATTGGCTAGACGTAGAGCTAAAGGAAGAGCAAAGCTTACTGTGTCTGACGAAAGAAGAGTAAAGTAATTACTGCCTTGGCGGTATAGCCACCTATATATGTCAACGCTTTCCCTAGGTAAGTCAGAAAAACTTAAAAGTAGGAAAGCTATCTCTCGATTATTTCGAGAAGGAAAATCATTCTCAGTGTATCCATTGAGAGTGATTTTTTTTATGGACAAAGACGCCCCATCTACTCCCCTTCCAAAATTTACCTGTACGGCTCCAAAGAAACATTTCAAAACGGCTGTCTCCAGAAATCTACTCAAAAGAAGAATGCGCGAAGCCTATCGGCATTCCAAAGCACCTCTTATAGATGATACTCGAGAAGGCGAGCTCCAAATCATGATTTTATTTACAGGTAAAAAAGAGATGGACTACCAGACTATTTTGGAAGCCATGGAAAAGGTGATAGGCAAAATTTAACCCAACTTGGCCGTAAATTTTTCAAAAACCCAATAAACAAAGGCCTTTCAGGCAACTGTACCTCACTACATATCTTTATTTATAAGAGGATATTGAAACAATACTTCACATAAGAATAAATTCACATATATGAGTATCTGATATACATATAAATATATTACACAAATATGTAGTGTAGTACTCGTTTCATAACGTGCTGATTTACAACATCCAAATTTTTAATATAGCCAAGTTGGGTTAAACAAAGATTTTTAGAGCTAGGGGGAGAAACGATATGAGCTGCTCTGGATGACCTATGAAGGTGTGGCTAGGGGTGGATGAGCCGACAGGCGAATACGCACTTAGCGACTACCTGAATAGACATCTAGTGTAGTGAATACAAGTGGATCACCCGACCCGTAGGTTCCGATGGCAATCGGAATAAACGGGAAGCTCCCAAATATCAGAAAAGAGACACAATTCATTCTCTACATTAAAATCTGCAAAGCATTTGGTATCTTCCCTCTTCAAACCTTAATTTTATTAAAATTCAACCTCGTATGAATAAGCTACTTGCTTCCATTTGTCTCATTTTTATTTCCGCTTCCTTATATGCTCAAAATAACTGGTTCAGATCTATCCAGATTTCGCCAGATGGTTCGGAGATCGTTTTTACGCATAAGGGAGATTTGTATAAGGTGTCTTCTAACGGAGGAGAGGCACAGCAATTGACATTTCATAAAGCGCATGACCATAAAGCGGTTTGGAGTAATGATGGAACTAGGTTGGCGTTCGCGTCGGACCGCTATGGAAATTTTGACATCTATACCATGAGTGCTGATGGTGGCCCTGCGAAACGACTTACCTTTCACTCCAATAGTGAGGAGCCATACCGTTTTTCTAATGACGACCAAGAGGTATATTTTGGAGCTATTAGACAGGATAAAATGGATAGTAGACAATATCCACATCGCTCGCAAACAGAGTTGTATTCCGTAGTGTCTACTGGGGGCAAGGTGGATATGATGTTTACCTTTCCAGTAGAAGATATTTCTATTAATTCGACTGGTACCCAATACTTGTATCATGATAAAAAAGGAGGCGAAAGCTATTGGCGAAAGCATCAGAACTCTTCCATCACTAGAGATATTTGGTTATATGACAAGGCTACGGATACGCATAAAATGATAACGGATACGGATACGGAAGCCCGATCTCCAATCTTTATTAATGATGAAAGCTTTTACTATCTAGGAGAGCAAAACGGCACTTTCAACATTTACCAAAAATCATTTGGCGCTACTAAAACAGATAAGCAAATCACAAATTATGATTTGCATCCTGTGCGCTTTTTAAGTTATGGAGGAAAGACAATTTGCTATGGACATCATGGGGATATCTATACTATGAAGGAGGGAGGCGAAGCCAAAAAAATAGAGGTCGATATAAAAACGCAAGACATTTCTAATAATGATAAATTTATCTCGATAAGAGAAGGCGTTGCTGAAATGGAAGTTTCTCCCAATGGAAAAGAAATAGCTTTTATATCTAGAGGTGAGGTTTTTGTAACCTCTGTGAATGAAGCCTATACTAAGCGAATCACCAATACGCCAGAGAGAGAAAGATTTGTGACTTGGGGCCCGGAAGGTAAATCAGTCGTATACAGCAGCGAACGAAATGGGAAATGGAGTGTGTACAAATCAGAAAAAACGAGAAAGGAGGAGCCCTTCTTCTATGCCGCTACCCTACTTAAAGAAACACCCATTTTAGAAAATAAAAATGATAATTACTTGTCGAAGTATTCACCTGATGGAAAGAAGTTGGCTTTCATCGAAGGCCGCAGAACGCTGAAGGTGATAGACCTTGTGACAAATCGAGAAACGGTCTTGCTGAGCCCAGAAGACCTTTTTCATATGAGAGATGGAGACAAATATTTTACTTGGAGCCCAGACTCTAAATGGCTTTTGGTAGAGTGGGACTTGCTACTCAATAATAGTGAAGTACTCTTGATGGCTTCAGATGGATCTAAGCGAGTGAATCTTAATGAAAGTGGGTACTATGATTATTCTCCAAAGTGGGTGAATAATGGAGAGCAGATGTTATGGTTTAGCAATAGAAATGGATTGAAGTCTTATGCGACCAGTGGGCGCTCAGAAACGGATGTGTATAGTATGTTCTTTACACAAGAATCTTGGGACAAATTTAATCTATCTAAAGATGATCTGAAGCTGCAGGAAGAAATAAAAAAGGAGTTGGAGAAGGAAGAGAAAGACGAAGAAAAAGAAGGGGACAAAAAGAGTAAGAAAAAGAAGAAGGGAAAGAAAAAGGAAGACAGTGAATCGAAAGAAGATTTGTTGACTTTTGACTGGGAGCGCATGAAAAACAGAACGAAGCGATTGACTATTCATTCTTCTAGATTAGGAGATGCGGTCTTGTCTAAAGGTGGAGATACGTTATATTATCTTTCTAGGTTTGAAGACAAAATGAATTTGTGGAGTACGAATTTGCGAACCAAAGAAACAAAGATGGTGCTTAAATTGGGAGCAAACTCAGGCAGCCTTCAATGGGATAAGAAGCGAAAGAATTTGTTCTTGTTATCAGATGGGAAAATTTCAAAATTAGATTTAGGTAAAGGCTCTAAAAAGGGGGTCAAGATAGCTGGAGAAATGGAGTTTGATGTGGCGGCAGAGCGAAAGGCCATTTTTGATCACGTTTGGATTAGGACGAAGGCTATTTTTTATCATCCTGATTTTCATGGGATAGATTGGGATTTGATGAAGAAAGAATATGAACCTATTATTTCGAAGGCAGGTAATTCGTATGAGATGACGGAGCTCTTATCCGAAATGCTAGGGGAGTTAAACGTATCTCATGCTGGTGCTAGATATGGAGGTGGCGGGATTAGTAATGCTGACGCTACAGCTTCCCTTGGAATTTTTATGAATTATGAACACAAGGGGAATGGAATATTGATTGATGAGATCATCTTAGGTGGTCCATTAGATAAAGCAAAGTATAAGATCCAGGCGGGAATGATTATAGAGAAAATAGATGGCGAGACTATCGATAACAGTCAAGATGTCGCGAAATACTTTAACAGAAAAGCAGGGAAGTTTACACTATTGGAAATCAGAGATCCAAAAACTCAAAAGAATACAGTAATAACGGTGAAGCCTATTACCTTAAGGGAAGAGAGTCGTTTGCTTTATGATCGTTGGGTAAAAAAGAATGAAAAAGAAGTAGCAGAAAAAAGCAATGGCCAATTGGGTTATGTGCATATACCTAGCATGGGAGACGGCCCATTCCGTAGCATCTACAAAGATATGATGGGTAAATACTTCGATAAAAAAGCTATTGTTGTAGATACCCGATTTAATGGTGGTGGAGATTTGGTTGCGGATTTGGCTATGTTCTTTACGGGTGTTCCATTTATCACTTACGAAACAGAAGCGAAAGTGGTGGGAGGTGAACCTACATCTAGATGGACCAAACCCACATTGGTGCTGTTAAATGAAGCACAGTATTCTGATGGGCATTGCTTTGCTTGTGGATATGATGATCTAAAAATTGGTAAGACAGTAGGGATGCCTGTTCCGGGTACTTGCAGCTTTGCAGGATGGGAGGGATTACCAGACGGAAGTGTCTGGGGTGTAGTACCTGTAAGTGCTAAAGATATAGATGGAGAATGGATGGAAAACAATCAAACAGAACCTACGGTCAAAGTAAAGAATATGCCTGGCTTCATTGATAAAGGCGTTGACCAGCAATTGTTGAAGGGGATTGAGGTTTTGATGGAGGACGTTAAGTAGACCGAAAAATGTAAAATATCAAACCGAAAAATGTAAAAGTGCACTTTGGGGTACTTTTACATTTTACATTTCATATTTTTCGGTTTTACATTTAAGACTTAGTACCCATCTGAATGAGATACTCGATTCCCAAGCGATACCCATCTAACCCTAGTCCCATAATACTGCCAACCACTTTTTCACTTATCAAAGAAGTCTTTCTAAACTCTTCTCGGGCGTAAATATTGCTGATGTGTACTTCTATGACTGGACTAGTGATGGCGGAGATTGCATCTCTAATAGCCACGGAGGTATGCGTGTAACCTCCAGCATTTAGTAGGATGCCATCCGCTTTGAATCCATGCTCTTGCAAGGCATCTATTAGTAGTCCCTCGACATTGCTTTGGAAATAATCGATTTGTATCGCTGGGTATTTTTCTTTCAACTCTACTAAGTATGATTCAAAGGTCTGCCTACCATATACTTCTGGCTCACGTGTTCCGAGTAGATTAAGATTGGGTCCGTTAATGATGATAATAT
>CAYWOZ010000008.1:0-4394 GCA_964458675.1 uncultured Saprospiraceae bacterium | reverse complement strand
TCTGGCTCACGTGTTCCGAGTAGATTAAGATTGGGTCCGTTAATGATGATAATATACATAAGTGCAATTTACGATAGTATTTATTAAGGGCACCTCTATTAATCTCATTCAATAAGTAATTTAAAATTTTCAATTTTTTATTCCATTTATCATACTGAAATACTTCGTTGTTTATCAGTCGTTTAGCTAAGGTTAAAGTTTGATTCATGCCTCAGCAAGCTTGCTTCGGTACACTCCTTATTCATGTCCGCAGGACATGAATTGCTTTGCAACATTAATTCATTTTTCAGACGCTAAATGAAATTTACTTCTTTAAGAGGTTAATAGAGGTGCCCTTAATTTACTATAAGAAGTACTTATTCATATTTTCAAGGCTTGTCGCATGATAAAGAAGGGTTTTTATTCAGAATTCCATAGGCTTAAACTTGAGAATTTTCAATGAATGAATTGGATTTAGCCAATTATTAAAAGGACATCATTGTCTTTTACCTTCTAATATGAGGGACAGTATGGTATTCATCTGTCAAATATCTGTCAAATAGAAAATTAAACCCCTAAAGAAGTAATATTAATAATAACTATGTATCGGAAAAGTATGTTACTTTAGAATAAAATATATCTCAACATGACAAAATTCAAATTTTACACTTTATTATTATTTACTATAATTACTTCGACAGCTATAGGTCAGGTAGTTATTAACGAGTATTCCGCTTCAAATTTACATTCATTCGTAGATGAGTTTGAAAAGACTGAAGACTGGATAGAGCTTTACAATACTGGATCCCAAGCAGTGGATTTGAGTGGCTATCATCTTTCAGATAAAGAACATAAACCAGGAAAATGGGAAATTCCAAATGGAACAATGATTCCTGCGGGCGGTTTCTTACTATTTTCTTGTTCTGGGCGAGATGGTGTTTATTTCGGCCGAATGCATACTAATTTTAAGCTAGCTCAAACAAAGCCTGGGGATGGAGTCCTTCTATCTGATCCTCAAGAAAACATCATTAACTATTTCCCATTAGAATTAACGCTAGTAGAACATAGTAGATGTAGAGTGAGTGATGGAGCTGATGAGTGGTTAATTAGTACTAACCCAAGTTATGGTACATCAAATAACCAGACGAATCAGGTAGCTGGATATACAGTTGCGCCAAGTATGAGTTTGGCTGCTGGATTCTATAGTGGGTCACAATTAGTAACTATCACTAACAATCAACCTAATTCCGTATTACGTTATACTATTGACGGAACTAATCCAACTACGAATAGTAATTTGTATACTACTCCAATAAGTATAAGTGAGACTACGGTGATCAAAGCAATGGCTTTTAGTAATGACCCAATGATTCTCCCAGGATTCATGGATTTTAATTCATACTTCATTGATGTAGACTATTCACTCCCAGTTTATTCAGTAGCTGCAGATCAAGTTATTGAATTAGCTAATGGAAATGGGCCTTTAATCCCAATCGGATCGCTAGAATATTTTAATAAAAATAACGAAAGAGAAGCAACTTCGTTTGGAGATCTTAATAGACATGGTCAAGACTCTTGGGTGTTGGATCATAGAAGTTTAGATTGGATTAGTCGTGACGAAATGGGCTATTCAAAAGCAGTGAATGCACCTATGTTTTCTTATTCTGATAGAGACTCTTATCAGAAGTTTATGTTTAGAAATTCTGGAGATGATAACTATCCAGCTATCGATGATGAGGATCACGAAAACAGTACGCATATTAGAGATGAATATGTACAAGAGTTGGCTCTATTTGGAGGAATGGAATTAGATGTAAGAGCAAATGAAAGAGTAATTTTGTACCTAAATGGAGAATACTGGGGGGTATACGGGATGAGAGAAAGACCAGTAGATCACGATTACACCAAGGAGTACTATGATCAAGGAAAATATCAAACTCAATTTTTGTCTACTTGGCAAACAACTGAAATAGAATATGGAGGAGCAAAAGCATTATTGGATTGGGAAAACCTAAGAAATTTTATCCTAAATAATGACATGAGTGTTCCAGAGAACTATGAAATCGCTGAAGATAGTATTAACATGACAAGTTTAATCGATTACATGGTAATGAATTTAAATGTAGTGGCTTCAGATTGGTTAAACTACAATACTGGATGGTGGAGAGGATTAAATCCAGAAGGAAAGCATAAAAAATGGGGCTATATACTTTGGGATCTTGATGCTACATTTGATTACTATATTAATTATACTGGAGTTCCTAATATTAGCCCAAATGCATTGCCTTGTGATCTTATAGAAATTGGTCAATCTATGGACCAATTTTTTGGAACACAGACTACTAATCATGGAGAGCAATTGTTAGGCCTTGATCCTACCTCTGGTGGAACTAATCCTACATCATCGATGGATATTGATACTACGATAGTCTGTCAGTCAATTTTAAATGGAACTAGCCCTTATCCGATTACCGATACTATTTTTCACCAAGTTATCGAGGCGGATGATTTTTGTTGTAGTAGTTCATGGGATGATGTTTGTGAAGGGATATATGCTAGTTTTGCCAATGGTACTGGCGGTGGTACTGTCGGTGGTACTGTCGGTGGTGTGAATCCTAATCAAACTGAAGGTTTTGAAGGAAATGTGGGTGCTCATGAGAAGATATTCTTGAAACTACTAGATGAAAGCCCTGAATTTAAGCAATTGTACTATTCACGTTATGCAGATTTGATGAATACCGTCTTTTCATGTGAGAATATGAATACACGTTTGGATAGTATGTTGGCTATCATAGAGCCAGAAATGCCTCGCCAAATCGAAAGATGGGGTGGGACAATGACTGAATGGGAACAGAATGTTGATAGACTAAAAGACTTTATCAATGAACGTTGTGAATTCCTTGATGATGGGGCTATGGATTGTTATAATGAATTAACGGATGTGCATGAACTTACATTGATGGCTATTCCACAAGGCGTTGGTGAAATTGATTTAAATACATTAGATATTGAATCATTTCCATGGACAGGTACATACTTTGAAGGTGTAGAGAATATTATAGAAGCAAATATCTTTAACGAGTATGAAGATGATTATGAATTCAGTCATTGGATATCAAGTAGTCAAAACTTGATTACACCTAATGTAAATTCTATTGACGCTCGTCTTAGTTTGACCAATTCTGATACGCTTACTGCTGTTTTTGTATTAAAAGGCACTACCTCTTCTTCTGAAGTAATCACAGAGTTAGACAAGTTTGATTTGTTTCCAAATCCTGCTCAATCTGAACTCACTCTTCAGTACAATTTAAATGAGGCAGTAGATATAAGTATGTCACTATATAATATCCAAGGTCAGTTGATTCACAATTTTGGTCAGCCAGCTCAGAGAAAATCACCAGGATCATATACAGATGTATTGGCTATTCCTGCGGAAGTTTCATCTGGCTTGTATTTCCTTAACCTTAATATAAATGATAAAACTGTTCAGCATAAAGTGACTATTATTAAATAATTCATAGTACTTATTGCATAAATTGTAAGAGCCTTAGAAAATGTATTCATTTTCTAAGGCTCTTTTTTTTAGGACAGTTCTATTACCTTTGGAAGAATGTAAATTTCATTTAGCGCGTGAACTTTGAGGCGTAAAGAAGCCCGCCTGGATGACCAACCTGACAAAGACCCGAGACAACCCCGAGATAATCGGGACAAGCTATGTCGAACATGCCCCGTTTCTCCACGGGAAGCAAGAACCTAAGCCTAGAATGCCTTAGCACGCCATCAATATGTCGCACAGGCATTGATAATCCTGAAAGCTTTCGGGATTAACGAAGATAGTGAGCAAAAGAAAAAGCAGAAAAGTCTCAAACCAATTTCCTTTGAGTATAATTGGGAGCTACTATAGCAGGAATGCCTAGGCTGCCCAGCTACCCTTTCTTCCTGCTATAGTCGGGTGATTCGCTTGTATTCACTGCACTGGGCGACTATTCAGGTAGTAGCTAGAGCTGTATTCGCCTGTCGGCTTATCCATCTCTAGCTACACCTTCATCAGCCGCCCAGCACAGCTCATATCGCTTCTCCCCCTAGCTCGAAAATTCATCGTGCTTTCTAGCCTTTGCTCTCTATTTATGCTCCCTTTAGGGCACCTCTATTAACCTCTGAAAGAATGTAAATTTCATTTAGCGCATGACTGACCGTTGCGAAGCAATCTATGTCCTGTGGACATGGATAGGGAAACCCGCCTGGATGACTTGTCGGACAGGGAACCGAAGCAAACTTGCTGAGGCATGAACTAATTAATACGAAAATTATTAGCTAAGCGACTGATAAGCAATTTGTGCACATCTTGATGGCGTGCAAAGTAGTTCATGATGATAAATGGAATAAAAAATTTAATATTTTTGATTACATCTTGA